>JAOZTW010000144.1 GCA_029938985.1 Bacteroidales bacterium
TCATATTTTTGTAAATACTTGTTAATCATACCAACACTGTTTTGTAGAGACTATCAATTTTTGCAGGCGAGTATGTTTTTTCTAATTCAGATGTATATGCCCCATAAGAATAAAAAGCTCCTTTGCTTGTTTTATATTTTTTGGTTTTAATATCACCTTCTTTAAAATCTTTTGATTCGTAAAATTGATTTTCTGTGTCAGATTGGGCATTCACGCTTGTTATTGTAAAAATGGCAATTACAACAATTGATAAAAGTGTTTTTTTCATGTTTTTTGTTTTGTATATTATAAATTACAAGTTGCAGATTTGCATAACTTTACAAAACTTGCAACCTGTAATTCTTAGTTTTATTTATAAATAACAGTTTTTCCACAGCTTGACGAACCTGATGCAATGAGAGTTCCTTTTATATTCCAAGTTCCTCCTGAGTTTTGGTGTGCGATGTAGATAGTTTCGTCGCAGTCAAAGGTTTTTTCGCCTCCGTTATTTAGCGAGCCTTGTCCGTTTCCTCCTTCGTCAATTAGGTGGATTGCTGTTCCCGATTCGTTAATAATTGTAAATTCTTCAGATGTGTTTGTGTTATCTGTTTCATAACTATCTTCTGTATCGTCGTTTGAATAATAAGTATATGCTCCAAGTGTTCCTTCGTCTCGGTATTTTAAATTATAATTAGTAATGCCATTTGTTATTAGTTTTACTCCTCCAATTTCGTTATTAATTTTAACCAATTGATCTGGATGCATTCTTAATCTGCTTAATAAATACTCATTTCCTTGAGAAATCCTATATTCAAGAAGATTGTTGCCGTTTTCTGTATGTTTGTGATTATTGATTTCTATAATTAAATCTTCGATAACAAATCCTTTGTGATAATCACTCCATTGACTTTTTAAATCGTAATAGAGAGAGATAGACTTATCATAATTTAATGTTACTTTTTTAGTCGCAATTAAATTGTCGTGATAGTCTGATTCTACATGAATAAATAAATAATCTTCTGTAAAATCGTCTGTATGAGAATGGATTTTATAAGGATAATCATCGAGGTAACCAGAACCTGCTCCTCTAAAAGTAATGTCATATTCGTGCTTAAAACCTTTGCCTCCAATGTTTGCTGTTTTAATAATACTTCCATTTTCCAAAGTTGCTATTACTCCTACATCAAAAGAATCAAAATATCCAATATCGTAATTAGTTCCTACTCCTTCTTTTGGATGTTTAATATAAACTATTTCTATGTTTTCAACATCTTTACCCTTTATCGTGTTTTCTGCTTTAAAATTTTTAGTTGCATTATTGTTTTGATTTTCTGCTTCTTGTCTTGCTTCAACGTAAGGTCTAATATAATCTTTTAAATCCTCGTTTGTCGCTCCTTTTTTACCATAAACCTCATCAAAACAGAGTTTATCCAGTTTTTTGAAAGGGTCGTAACTACCCAAAAAGTAAATTCCTTTGTTATAAATAATTGCGTGTCGGCTACCACAAATCCAGCTTGTAGGTTCGGTGTATTGTCCATCTCCAAATTCTACTATGCCAGCAGGTACAAATGTAAATCCAGATGTGCCATTTGACACTTGGTCTAATTTAAAAGATGTTACCTTTCCGTCTATTCCTCGTTCAAGTTTCAACACTTTGGTTTTATACCTTTGAGTATATTTTATGTTCTCACAGTCTCCATAATTTTCAAATATTTTAAAGGTCTTTTTTTCTTTCAGAAAATCAGCTTGTTCTATTTGATTACCACCTTGCGAAAAAGAATTTAAGTTTGCAAATAATACTGTTATTAATAATAATAAAATTGATTTTTTCATATTGATGATTTTTATAATTTGGGTTTGAATAAAAATAATATTTTTTAATATATTACAAAAGTAAGAAAAGAATTATTGATAAATACATGCGATTCATTAATGGTATTATTTTATTCATTAATGGCAATTTATTGTTTATTTTAATTTTATCCACAAAAAAACCGACCTCAAATTAATGAAATCGGTTTAGTTTTATTTTGTATCTTTAGTATATTATTCATATGTTTACTCTACTTTTACTGGAACTCTGCCTAAAATTTCATGGCGAGTAGTTACTGTTTCTCCAATTTTTTCAAATATCTTTTCACTGTCTTCACCCTCCATACGGTCGTCGTCTATTGCTATAAGTTTATCTCCATCTTTTTTAAGAGTAAAAAGCACATCACCTTTTTTCAATTCAGTCCAGCTGTCACCTAAATCTTCTACAAAATAAACAATATATTTGTCTCCTTTAACTTCTCCCCTACATTTGAATTCTAAATAAGTTTGATAACCGTTGGCATCATGTTTACATTCTTCTCCCGAAATAGTTATATCATAAGATATAAAAACAGTAGCTCCCGAAATCTCATCTCTTCCTCCGTTCCAAAAATAACTCCAATTCCCGTCCCAGTTTATTTCTTCTTTTTCTGTTTTTTTATTGTTATCTTCTTCTGTAATTTAGTTTTCTTTTTTATTTGTTTCGTCTTTATTTTCTCCATTTTTGCAACTTTCAACCGAAAATATTGATATTACAAATAATAAAATCAATAAGTGTTTAATTATTTTTGTTTTCTTCATTTTTTATATGTTTAATATTTTTTATAAATAATTAAATTTTAAGGTGTAAACCAATTCCTAATTCCTAATTCCTGTTAACTGTCTATGTTCTATTTTATACTCAAGTCCCACAATTGTTATATCATCAATTTGTGGTATTGAACCTTGCCATCTGTCTAAGCGTTCTATTAATATTTTATTTTGCTCTTCCATTGGTGAGTTGCTACTTTCAATTATTAATTCTCTAAACTTTTTGTTCCCAAATTTTCTATCTTTATTATTAAACTGGTCTTTGTAACCATCAGAGAAAGCATATATTTTATCGCTATCTTCTAATTGAATAATATTACTATCAAAAGGTTTTTCTTTGGGATAAAATCCTATTGGATTTCTGTTAGCTTTTATTTCTATAAGCTCATTATTTCTTATTATCCATAATGGATTGTAAGCTCCTGCAAATTCCAACTCATGGGTTTTTATATTAATTATACTAAGGGCAATATCTAATCCATTGTTATTATTGCTCCCAAAAGTTTTAAATATACCTTTTATTTTTTCTCTTAGAATATTGAGAGCAACACCAGGACTATTAATTTCAGTTTCTCTAACAATTTCGTGCAAATAGGTTATTCCAAGTATTGTTATAAAAGCTCCAGGAACACCATGTCCTGTACAGTCGGCTACGGCAAATACTAAATGATTGGTAAACTTATTTACATAATAAAAATCGCCACTTATTGTTTCTTTTGGCATAAACAATACAAAATGACCTCCTGAAAAATAACTACTAATTAACACGTTAGAAGTAAGTAACGCCTCTTGTATTTTTTTTGCATAATTTATGCTACCCATTATATTATTGTGTGCTTTTTGTAACTCTATTTTCTGTTTTTCATTTTTATCATTTAATATTGTTAAATCTCTATAATTTTCTAGTACTATTTTTTCTGTTTCAGTTAATATATCGTTTTGTAATTTAGTTTCTTCGTTAGAACTTATTAGCTCTAAATTAACTTTCAAATTTTGGTTTATTATTGGAGAAATAATAAATCTTATCTGTAAAAAAAGAATAAATATTATTATAAATCCCGATAGAAAGGTTGTAATTTTTATAACTTTTATTTTATTATTATTTTCCTTTTCATATTGGTAAACAATTTTATTCATTAGGGGTAAAAACTTAGTTTCACTATCCAAAATAGCTGATATTTGCAAATTAGAATAATGTTCATTGTTTGCTATTTTTGTTGCATTCAAAAATAAAGTATCATAAGGGGAACATAATTTTTTTAATAATTTATTTATTTCTTTTGAATTTTTCTTTTCATCAAACGAACCGTTATTTAAAAGCAATTCATTATGAGTTTTTGAAAATTGGTTTAAAGAAATTTTTAAATTTTTTAAATGTTCCGCATTGCTTGTTTTTGTTTGTGAAACTTGCAAGCATATTTTAGTAATATGCTGACTTAGCATTCTTTGCCTACCTGCATAATTAATTAATGAGCCATCACTTTCGTGTTTACTCAACAAATAAAATAAAGATATTAACATAAAAAAAACTAACACTGTTATTGTACCAAATAATATTTTAGTTATTTTTTTCAGAGAAATTTTATTCATTATATAGTTATTTATTAGGAGTTAATTTATAGATAACAAGAATATTACTAAATATTTTAATAAGCTGTCTGTTATTAAAATCAATGAATCTTATCAATAACAGTGCTACAAAAGTAGTTTTTTGATTTTTAAAACAACATTTTAAATGCTTTATTATTCAATATTTAGTTAAATTCCTTATAATAATGTTATTATCAATAAAATAATTCGTAATTAATAAACTATACAGTTTTTTATAAACATCTGGTTTTTTGCAACTTGAAGTATCCAAAGCTATGCTAACTTCCTTTTATGTATATTAAAATAAATAATTGATAAATTTAAATGAAATAATAAGGAACTCTTGAATACGCCGTTTTTTTGTTCTTTTATTATTTTAACAAATCTATAAATAGCGAGCCTTTTAATGATGTTTTAAAATAATAAAAGGGCAAAATAAACAAGTAGGTTGGGGGTAGTTATTTTTTAACAATTCCTTAACTATAAATACTTCCATATTTACAAAAATACCGGAAGGTTTGAATAGATGACATTAATATTTGAAATATTCAAAATGCAAGGTAGTTTTGTTAGCCATTTTTCCGTCAGAACTCAAAAAAGATTCAGATACAATTTTTTCAATAATTTTTGAATCATCTTCGTAAAAGTATTTTGTTTCTTTTTTTGATATAGAAGACTTATACCCATAACTTTTACCAAGTTCCAACGAGGGAGTTTCTATTATTTCTATCAATCTACCTTTTTCGTCATAAGTATAATTTTTGGTGTATTCAAGTTTTACTTCTTTATAGTCGCCCACAAAATCTGAATAATGGCTTTTGGAGGCAAGTGTTCCGTTTTTGTTGTATTCAAAAACATCTTTTGAACTAATATTATTCTTTTGTTTTTTACTACTCTTTCTTATTTTGCCAGTACCTTCTTCAACAACCATTTTGCTATCAGTAGGATAGCTATAAATTTTATAAAATGTTCCAAGGTTTTTACCGTTAGACATATTTTTAGTTTCAATTAGTGTAAGCTCTTCTTTTTCATTGTATGTGAAAGTAGTTTCGCCAAAATCCTGAAAACTTTCATCTATTTCATTATCTGTTTGTTTTACAATTTTTTTGCCCTTTTTTTCATAAACAATATTATGAATATTATCATATTGATCCTTAATTTCTGCACTCTTTAAGGTTTCATTTGTGTAGGTAAGTTTGGCTTCTTTTGTAGTTCCTGTCTCCAGTGCTTGAAACGTAATTTCAAAATCATCAGTTTTTTTTAAATTTTCTACAAAGCCAAATTTATCAAAACTGAAAGTTATAGCAAGTTTTTTATCAGCATCAACTCCCCACGTACCGTCTGCAACAAAAACTTTTGCAGTTTTACTGCCATTAAGAACTATTGCTGTCGGTTCAAATTCGTAGTTGTTTTCCGACTGAAAAAATTCATTCTGACAAAAAGCAGAGGTTACCAAAATGGGAATTAATAAAGCAAAGATTATTTTTTTCATGTTTTTTTCATTTTAAATGTTAAATTAATAATTGCAAACATAGTCTGATTTAAGTTATAAATACAAATAACTTTCACTAACAGCCAATTTTGTTTAGCAATAGACAATTTTCTCATTACTATTTATATATTTGCACTCTCAAAACTTAAATATTTATAATGAAATTATTGAAACAAATATTCTTTTTATTAATCTTAAGTTCTTTTATATTAAAAACTTATGCACAACAACCCGCTCATCGTATTGTAGGGGAGTTTGAGTTGAGTGGAGTAAATATTTATAATATAATACAAGATAAAAACAGCTGTTATTGGCTTGCAACTAACAATGGAATAATAAAATATGATGGTTATTCTTTTGAAAACATTGAAACAGAAAGAAATCTCAGTAATTCTTTTTTTGATTTTCAGATGGATTACAATAATGATATTTATTGTAAAAATTTTAGTGGACAGATATTCAAAATAGAAAATGATACTTGTAGAGAATATTTTAGATTACCAAACAATCTATTATCCAACGAAATATGGTATTCTTTTGATAATTATAATGATTTAATCGTGCTATCAAACTCGTTTATTAAAGTTAGCAAAGAGGGAGAAATTAAACATATTCTTGAAGGCTATTTTAATGATATTTTTTTAATTAAGATGCAAGATAGTAGCATACAGTTTATTGAAAATCGTAGAAATAAATTTAGTTCATTTAAAAATAATAAAATAACAACAGAACCAGTTAATGTTAAAAATATTTACTTATGTAGTTTTTTATTAGGTGATAGTTTATTTTATTGCGATTTATTAACAGGAAATATTTTGGAACGAAACAATATGTTGTTTACCAAAAAAAAACAAATAATTTCTGCCAAACATAATGTTTTCAGGTTGTATTCAGATAATAAAAACTTATGGATAATAAAAACAGGAGGAGGAGTTTATTGTTTTGATGAAAATTTGAAACCACTTTTTAATAATAAATTACTTTTTAAGAACAATATTATATCTTCCGTAATGAAAGACAAAGCAGGTAACACAATTATGGGGACTTTTGGTGATGGATTAATATTTATTCCAAACATAAATTTAATAAATATTGATTTTCCTGATAACAGAATAAAAACAACAAAAATATGTTCTGCCAACGATAGTATTATTTTTGCAGGAACACAAAGTGGGCAAATTTTTAAAATTAATAAAAAAGGAACAACTCAACTGTTTCATAACGAGCAGTTAAAATATATTGAAGTTTTAGAATTTTTTGAAGTATCAAACGAACTTTTGTTTGACAATGGCGGAATTTTATTTATTAATATATCTACAAACGAGCAGTATTATAGCAAATTTGGAGCATTAAAAGATATTGAATATATTGACACAAATAAATATTTGATTGCCTTCAATAGAGGTGTAGCATGGTTTGATCCAACGGTTTCAACAAAAAGCAAATCTTTTAAAAAAAAATTGATATATTTTCTTAATTTTAGAAACAGAACGTATTGTGCAAATATTGATTTGAATACAAATACCATTTATGCGGGAACTTCGGTTGGCTTAAAAATAGGTAATGAAATTGAAACTAATTTTTTTAGTTTTAATAACAAAGCTGTTATAGCTAAGGATATTCTTTATTTTAAAGAAAAAATTTATATTACTACCGAAGATTTTGGAATACTAATTTTTGAGAACAATAAATTAATAAATCAATGGACTACAAGCGAAGGTTTGATTTCGGACTCTCCCAACAAAATTTGCGAATACAATAACAATTTGTATATTTCAAGCAAATTAGGTTTGCAAATAGTTAAGCTGTCGGGAGAAAGTATTGGTGTTTTAAACCAATCGGAAGGATTACAGACTAATAATATTCTTGATTTTGAAATATCTAACAATAATTTGTGGATTCTAAATCAAAAAGCTCTACAAAAAATTGAATTATCCAAAATTATTATGGAGGAATACTTACCCACTATTTCTTTATCTGAAATTTTACTAAACGATTCTATTTTAATTTGCTCAAATAACAGCAGGTTTACATACAATCAAAACAAATTAAAGTTTAATGTTTCAGCCATCAGCTTAAAATATGAAAATGAAATTGAATATCATTATATGCTTGAAGGAATTGACAATACAACTCAAATAAATAATTATTATGAAAACTCAATTGAATATAAAACATTGCCTCATGGAAAATACACCTTTAAAATAAAAGCGGTATGTAGAAATAAAGAAAGTGAAACTTTGATTTATAAATTTTCAATCTCGCCACCTATTTGGCAAACTTGGTGGTTTTTTGTTCTATTCACAATTGTTGGTGCAGGGCTTACTATTCTTGTTTTCAAAATTAGAATTAACAAAATTAAATACACAAATGAATTAGAAAAACAACTAAAGATTTCAGAAATTACTGCCATAAAAGCACAAATGAACCCTCATTTCATTTTTAATGCAATAAATTCTATTCAGGATTTAATACTAAAAGGAGATATTGAAAATTCGTATAATTATATAATAAAATTTTCGCAAATGGTAAGGCAAACTCTCAATTATTCGGACAAAGAATTTATTGATATTGAAGACGAAATTCAATTACTTGAAATATATCTTAAACTTGAAAAATTACGATTTAAAGATGATTTTTCATATTCAATTTCTCTCAACAATGCAGATGATATAATAATTCCTCCAATGTTGGTTCAGCCGTTTGTGGAAAATGCAATAAAACATGGTTTGCTACACAAAGAGGGTTTTAAAGAATTGAAAATTGAATTTAAAAAAGACAAGATTTTATATTGTACAATTTCGGACAACGGAATAGGGCTAAAAAAATCGGAAGAAATAAAAAAACGACGACAATCTAAGCATAAATCATTTTCTACCAAAGCAACAAAAAGTAGATTTGAAATAATGAAAACTCATTACAAACAAGACATTGGTGTGGATTATTATGATTTATCTCCAAACAACACAAATACGGGAACAAAAGTAGTAATAAGGTTACCTTTTAAACAAAAATACTAAAAAAAGCATTTATAAGTAGTTAACCATAAATAAACGACAATTTTTAAGGTCAATTCTAACATTTTGCTTCGTTATAAAAGATTACCTACTTAATATTCTGTTAATAAGAAAAAAAGTCTGTTACTGAAAAATAAATTTTTTATTAGTCTTTAAATTATATATTTGTATCATGGAAATAAAAATAAATGCAATTATTGTTGACGATGAATCAAGTGCAAGAGATGTTTTGCTAAACTTGTTAAATAGGTTTTGTCCTGAAGTAAAAATATTAAATACTTGTTCTAATTTGATAGAAGGAGTTGAAAGTATTAAAAGTAACAAACCAGATGTTGTTTTTCTTGATATAGAAATGCCTAATTATGCTGGCTATGAAATTGTTTCTTTTTTTAACGAAATTGATTTTGATATTGTTTTTGTAACCGCCTACGACAAATATGCAATAAAAGCATTTGAAGTTTCTGCAGTTGATTATATATTGAAACCCGTTGAAATTGACAGGCTAAGAGAAACTGTTTTACGATTAATAGAGCAAAAAACTTTTCGTAGAATGAGAGAGCAATATAAAATTTTGTCTGAAAATTTGAAAAACGAAGAGGTGTGTAAAATTATTATTAGAAGTAATAATGGACAAAAAATTATTAAAACAAAGGATATTATTGCAATTGAGGCAAACGAATCGTACAGCTGTATATATACTATGAAGGATAAACAGCTTGTTAGTAAAAACTTAAAACATTTTGAAAACGTATTAGAAGGCAACAGCTCCTTTTTTCGTTGTCATAAATCATGGATTGTTAATATTTTAGAAATAACAAGTTTTTCAAAATCAAAATTAGAAATTAAACTTAGTAAAAATATTTGTGCAAAGTTATCAAAATATAAAAAAGCAGATTTTGAAAGGATTTTGTTAAAATAATTTACAAAACATGAATAAAAACAAAAGGGTAGACCCTACAAAACAGTGTTGGTTTGACTATCAATTAGTTACAAAACGGAATAAGTTAGTGAAAATTTCCAATTTAATTGTTTATCTGTAATTTTTAATTCCATTGCTGGAGTTTT
>JAOZTW010000761.1 GCA_029938985.1 Bacteroidales bacterium
ATTTATTTTTTGTTTTTATTTAAAATAAAGGGTTAATAATTGTCAATTTTATACTCAGAACTCACAAAATTAGTCAGTTTTAGAATTTTCCTAAAAACTATTTGGAAATAAACAATTTTGATGTCTTTTATTATTAGGTGTTTGAAAATTATTTATTTCTGTGTGATTGTGTTTGTATTCTATAAATCCTTTGTTTTTGTGAGTTCTGATACTATTTTGGTAATTGCATTTATAGTAAACTAAATAGAAATTTCTACACGTGAGTACTGCATTTTTTGTCCATAAACAACTGATGTTGTAAAAAAAAATACTGCAAAAAAATAAATAAGTTTGAAATTTTTCATTTTAAATTAAAAATTAGGAATTAAAAAAATTAGGAATTAAGAATTAAAAAAAATATGAATTAGGGATTGTTTTTTTTAGATATAAATATTAATATTTAGTTGCAAACTAATTTTATAATTCTTAATTCTTAATTTTTTAATTCCTAACCTCCAGTATAAACTAAAGACTTACCTCTAATATCATCTACTTTAAATGAATATCCGAGTCTTTTTCCTGTTTTTAAACCTATTTTTCTTATTTCAATAATCTGTTCAACAGTTGTAATTTTCACGTTGTCGTATTGTGAAACAAGTAAATCAAATTTTAAAGTGTATAAAATTGCAGATTCAATTACATCTCTAATTATTTTTTCATCAAGCACCACCTTTCCAAAATCATTTGTAAGATATGCCATTTGTTGCTTTCCTTCAACAAAATAATGAGCATCTTTGTTTACAAATAGTCGTGCAATAAGATAGCCAAGATCATTTATTCTATTATACTTAAATGAGTCGGAAAGAAAATTGTATATGCTAATAATTCCAGAAAAACTTCCTTGTCTGTTTTTTTTAATATATGATGTTTTCCAGATGTCATGATTTCTGTCAAATTCAAAAACATTTGAGTGCATATAAAAAATAAGTAAATCACCACCAACTTTTAATTCACACTGAAAATTACTTATGTTTTTGAAACTCAACATGACACGTTGATCGTTTGAAACAAGTTTTTCGTTGTATTCTCTAACAATTTTTTTTAATACTTCTTTTAATTTTCTAAATGCTTCCTGCGTTCTGTCAAAAACTGTTTGTTTAAGACAAGCTTTTTCTTCTAATTTTTGAATAATTTTTTCACTCTTTGATAAATTTTTCATAAAAAAAAATAATTTATTTCTATAATTGAATTGAAATTACTACTTTTGGCATTCAAAAATAAGAAAAAATTTTATAAAATGGAAAAATATTTAGAAATATTAAAATATATTTTACCCGCAGGAGTAGTGTTGTTATCTAATTACCTTATTATCAAATCATTTTTTGATAAGGAAGCAGCCAAACGAAGATTTGAATTAAAGTATAATAACCAAAAACTGATATCTCCCATAAGATTACAGGCTTATGAGAGAATGATACTTTTTTTGGAACGTATGACACCAGATTCTCTTTTGGTAAGAGTGGTTCGTCCAAAAATGACAACTATTCAATTGCAAAAAGCAATGCTTGGAGCAATTCGTAAAGAATTTGAACACAACATGTCGCAACAAATATATTTGAGTGGTGCGTCGTGGGAGGCTGTAAAAAATGCGAAAGAAAGTATTATAAAGCTAATAAATACAGTGGCTTCAAAACAAAATTATAATACTCCTGCAACACAATTTAGTACAATAATGATAAAAATGTATGCGTCAATTGAGGTTTCTCCAATTGATACTGCTATTAACTTGTTAAAAGACGAAGTTCATGAAGAATTACTTTAAAATATCAAAAATTAAAAATCTATTGATAGTAATATCAATTCTATCAATATTTTCTATTTTCGGGTTTGCATGCGAAGAGTCAGAAGTGAAAGAAGAACAATTTGAATTACTGACAAAAGAAGACTCAATAAACTACAGTTTGGGAGTTAATATTGCAAGCAAAATAAAAGAAGAAGGTGCTACTAATATTAATGCAGATATTATTATAACTGCAATAAAACAAGTTTACATTAGTGAGGACAGTTTACTTATTGACAATGAACAAGCTACCACTATTTTACAAAATTATTTTGGTACACTTCATAAAAATAATTCGAAAAAAAATAAAGTAGATGGTAAAACTTTTTTGAGCGAAAACAAAAGCAAACCTGGTGTTGTTACTCTTGATAATGGACTGCAATATAAAATATTGAAAAGAGGAAAAGGCTTTATTCCAGATACAAACGACATGGTATCAATACATTTTGTTGGTAAGTTTACAGACCAAACAGTTTTTGACAACACCTACGATGTTAATCCGATAACTTTTCCTATCAATAAATCAATAAAAGCATGGCAACAAGTACTTGTTAAAATGCCAATAGGTTCTAAATGGGAGATTTATGTAAAACCAGAATTAGCCTACGGCAACAAAGGTTCGGGAGCAATAATAAAACCAAACACCGTATTAATATATCAACTGGAACTTTTGGAAATAAAAACGCCACATTAAGTAGCTAAGTGTATATAAATAATAGGCGTTTTTCACGAGTATCAATTTCTTCGTTACTTTTGAAATATTAAAATGCTCGATAGTCCCTACAAAACAGTGTTGGTATGACTATCACTTAGTTACAAAAAGGCATATTAAAAAAATAATTAAAAAAATATAATAATATCAAGATATTTGCATGTTTTTTTGAAGAAGATAAAATTCAAA
>JAOZTW010000145.1 GCA_029938985.1 Bacteroidales bacterium
TCTACATAAAAAGTATTTTGTGTCTTACCAGGAAAATCAATCTCACTCCCTTTTACAAACACTTTTCCCAACTTGTCTCTTTAATATTTTTAAGCGAAACATTTATTACCGGATATTTGTTTTGATGTTCATCACAAAAATCTTTGTTTTAAGATATTTCAAATTCAGAAAATAGTTTTGCACTTTCCTGTTTTTGAATATCAAAAAAATGTTCAATCATTGATAGATTCAATGTTTTTCCAAAACGTTTGGGACGTGGCATTAACATAATATCATTTGCATTATTATAAAAATCATAAATTTACTTTGTTTTATCAACAAAGTAATTATTATTTTTTACAATTAATTCAAAATCAGAACGTCTTATTTTCAGTGTTTTTTTATTTTTCATAATATTAAATTTTAAAACCCACCACTGTAATATCGTCCATTTGTTTGTATTCTTTACCTTTCCATTTTTTATACTCTTTAACTAAAATTTCTTTTTGTTTTAAGAATGATTTTGCATGATTGTCAAAAAGAAGTTTTCTAAAAGGCTTTGCCATATATTTTCTTCCATATTTTCCTCCAAATTGATCTTGATATCCATCAGAGTACATATAAACATGAGTTGGTACGGACACGTCTATTGTATGGCCAGTAAAAAAACGTTCTTTTTCTTTTTGCAGTCCACCAATTGAAGTAAGGTCTCCATTTATTCTATACATTTCTTCGTTCTGAACATAAATTATTGGATTTTTTGCTCCAGCAAATTTAAGAGTTTTGTTTTTTCTATCCACAACACACAGGCTAACATCCATTCCGTCGTTATTATCTGTTTCTTGTTGTTGCAAAGTATATCTTATTATTTTATGTAGCTCATAAAGAATATCTTCAGGCTCTTGTATATTTTGAACATTAACAATTTGATTAAGATAAGCATCTCCAAGCATGCTCATAAAAGCTCCTGGAACACCATGTCCTGTGCAATCAACTACCGAAAATATTATTTTTTTCTCTTCAATAGGTATATTTTTTTGAAACAATGTAGGTCGTTTGTTATCATCAACAACGTTTAACCAGAAAAAGTCGCCACTAACAGATTCTTTTGGACGATAAAACACAAAATATTCGTTAAAATATGTTTCAAGAACTTTTTTTGTTGGTAACATTGCTTTTTGAATCCTACTTGCATATCTTATACTTGATGTTATTTTATTAGATTTTTTCTCTAATTCATCTTTACCTTTTAATATGGAGCGGGTTGCTTTTTCAAGAATTCTTGATTGTGTTTCAATTTCTTTTTTCTGTAGATTTATTTTATTATACTGTACTTGTAACAACAAATTTTGCTTTTTTTGTTTTCTACTCGAATAAAAAAAGTAAATTGTAAAAGCGAGAAATACTATTATCAACAATATAGCTATATATACTAATTGTCTATTGCTTTTTAATTGTTGCGATTTTAAAGCATCTTCTTTTTCTAACAGTTCAATTTCTTTTTGTTTTTCTTCATTTTGTGAAAGAACTATTACACCAGCAAAACCTTCTTTTGTATTCTGATTGTAAAAAAGTTCTTTTTCATCATTATATAAATTTATATAATATAGAGCTTTTTTTGTATTTCCTTGCTTTTCGTATATTTTTGAAATATAAAGATAGGAAACTTGTTTTTGAATAGATAGACTAACTATTTCTGATATTTCTAATGCTTTTTGAAAATTTAATAATGCCTTTTTATAATTATTTTCAAGAAAAAATACCTCCCCAATTTTGTTATAACATTCTGCTATTTTGTGATTTGCTTCTTTTTCCTCAAAAATATTTAAAGCTTTTTCTAAACTTTCTTTTGCTTTTCCAAAATCCTCGTTAAAAAGATATACTTCTGCTTCTGCAAAAAATATTTTAGCAACACTAAATTGATTATCCAATTTCACGTATTTGTCAAAAGCTATCGAATAGTATTTCAATGCACTATCTGGTTCGTATTCGTTTTGAAACAACTTGGCAACTGTTAAATACGTTTTTGCCTGAACCTCGGTATCTTGATTTTGAATAAAATCTAAATTTTCGTATAAGATAGTTAAAGCGGTGTCGGTCTTATAATTGTCGGAATATACTTCGGCTATTTTATTTTTGGTCAGCACTATACCTGTTGTATCTTGCATTTCAGAAAATATTAGGTATGCCTCTTGGTATTTTTGAATAGCGATTTTTGTTACTCCAAGAGCCGAATATATATTTCCAAAATCAAGGCTCGAATATGCTATTTGTTCTTGTGTTCCCGAATTTTTATAAAACTCCTTTACATTAGTGTAAAACCGCATAGCCATGTGTAACTTATTTTGTTCAAAATAAGTATTAGCTAATCTGGTTTGCCATTTTATTGAAATTAATGAGTCGTTTATCAATGAATCCGAAATTAAAACTGCTTGCCCAATAAATTGAGATGCTTGCATTGGATTGGTTTCAAAGGATAATTGATATAGTTCTTCTAAAATTTCTAAATTATTTTCAGCTTCACTATCTTTTGATATGTTTTCAAAAAGAATCCTTTGAATACTATCAATTTTAGATTGTTGTGAGTAAATAATTGTACTACTTAGGCTAAGTATGATAACAAAAAAAAATGTTTTTATGTTCATTTGAATATAGGTTAATTCCATTGAGTTATTAGAATGCTAAAATAAATATTATTTATTATATAACAAATAAATTGAAACAATTTAAATAAATATTTTTTATTTTAATATGCCTAAAACAAGTTTAATCTTTTTATAAATAATTGTATTTTAGGGTGTAAACCAATTCTTAATTTTTAATTTCTAATTGCCATTTAGTTTTCTGTTATCTTCTCTTCTGTCTCTTCATTTTCCAATAATTCTTCATTGTCTGTAATCTCTCTAACGATTGTCAGTTCTTCTACCGAGAACACCTTATCAACATCAAGAATCATTATAAAATCATCTTCTCTTTTAATCATTCCGTAAATAAATTCAAGATTATATCTACTACCAAGTTCTGGAACATCTTTTATATCAATTTCTTTATATTCAAAAACATCCATCACCGAATCCACAATAGCTCCAATTTTTTGCTCTTTATGGTCTCGCACAAAATTTAACATTATTATTACAAATTTTGTATAATCTTCTACTTTGTTTAGACTAAATTTTTGTCTTGTATCAATAACTGGTAATATTTCTCCTCTAAAATTAATTACACCTTTAATATAGTCTGGCGTTTTTGGAACTTTTGTAATTTTTTGCATTTGCAGAACTTCCAACACTTTTTTTACATTTATCGCAAATATTTCGTCGTCTAATTGAAACGACAAATAGGATTTTTTTTCTGTTAGCATAATTTTAATTTTTTAAATGTTTTCTTTGTTTATTGAAGTAAATTGTTTAATCAGTTTGTAGGTGTCTAAAATTAACGCCACTGTACCATCTCCGAGAATACTCGCTCCAGAGAAAAAATCTTGATTTTTAAATATTTCACCAAGAGGTTTTATTACAGCCTGATGTTCTCCTATTATTTTGTCAAACACCAATGCAACGGTACTATCATTATGTTTCACAAATACAATTCTCTCACTTTTAAGAGGTTTTGAAGTAAAATCAAATTTACTACGAAGGTAAATAAATGGAACAAGTTCTCCATTTGATATTAATCTTTCGTTATGATAATTCATCAAAACATCATGATTATGTTTTCCAGATGACTCAATATTAGAAATTGGAATTAAATATTTAGTATTATCAATACTTACTAACATAGTATCTATAATAGAGAGAGTTAATGGTAGTTTTATAGTGATACTTGTGCCTAAATTTAATTCCGAGTCTATTTCAATATCGCCACGTAGTTTTAAAATAGATTGTTTAATAGCATCCATACCCACTCCACGACCAGAAACTCCTGTAATGGTTTGAGCAGTTGACAAACCAGGTATAAATAAGAGATTAAATATTTCTTTTTCAGAAAGTTTGTCTTCTATACGTATAAAATTCTTTTCAATTGCCATACTTTTTATTAAATCTGTATCAATTCCACGTCCATCGTCTCGTATCTGTATTATCACATTTGAACCAGAATAAAAAGCTATAAATCTGATTATTCCTTTTCTTGATTTATTAAGTTCTAATCTTTCTGTTGGTGTTTCAATTCCATGATCTATTGCGTTTCGTATCAAGTGCATTAGAGGAAGAGATAGATTATCTACAATGTTTTTATCAAGCTCAGTATCAGAACCTTCTACAACAAAATTCACTTCTTTCCCGAGTTCAACAGATAAATCTCTTACGAGTCTTTCGAAGCGAAGCATTATGTATTTTATAGATATTAATCTTGTTGATAGGGCGTTTTCTTTTAGACTTTGAGAAATTTTGTTAAATTTTTCTGCAATTTTTTGAATTCTATCATTTTTTAATTCCTGAGAATATAGATTTAATTGAGCATTTGTAATTATCAGTTCACTAACAAGATACATAAGTTCGTCAAGTCGTTCTGCTGACACCTTAATACTTTGTGTTTTTTGTTTGGCTATTTCTGTTTGTTGATAAACTGTACTCTTAATTTCTTTTTTGTTTTGTTCTACTTGCTCTGTTGCTTGTCCAACAGATTTTATTTTTTGTTCTTCAATTAGCTTAATTTCTGATATATTTGTTGTGAATTTTGTTAATTTTTCAAAATTATAAACTTCATAAATATTGAAATTTGTATCCAAAAGATCAATAAATTCATCTTTAATCAATAAGTTAGTTTCAGACAATTTGTATATTTCTGTTTCATCTTCCAGAAACATAAAAATATCTTTTATGTCGTCTTCTAACTTGGAGGTTACAATAAAAAACTCCCAAAATAAATAAAATTTATCATTTTTAACATCCTCACTATAAGAGTGGTCAATTATTTTTGTATATTCTTCAAAATTAGAAACTTCTGATAATATAGAATTAATATTCAAACCTCTTTCATTTATATCTGCAAGAGGTCTAAAAATTATATAATAAGTTGTTTTTTCTGTATTACTATCTTCCAAGCCATCAAAAAGTGAAATAATATCTTCTTGGTCTTCATTATTCTCATCAAAAAAAGATATAACATCATCATCGTATTCTAATTTTTCTATTTTAGGAACTTGTTTGTTATCCGTTCTATAAATAATTTTAGTTATAGAGTCGAGAAAATTATTATAATCAGCCTCGTCAATATTTTTATCATCAGAGGTTACAAGTTTTCGTATATAGTCAATCGAATTAAACGAAATAGTTAATAATTCAAGATTAATTTTTGCTTTCTTGTCTCTTACATTTGCATAAATACTTTCTAATTTGTGAGTTAGAGTTACTGTTTTATCTAAACCATACATTCCTGCAGCACCTTTTATTGTGTGCATAACTCTAAAAATTTCTTCAATAAGAGCAATATTGCTTGTATCTTTTTCTAAATTTAATAAATCTTTCTCTAATTTATCAAGAAGTTCAATAACCTCTTCAATGAATTTTTGTTTTAATTGTTCCAACATATCATTAAGTATTTAGAGTTATAAATTTGGAATTAAGAATTGGTTTACACCTTAAAATTTTCTTATTTACTAAAATGTTGTGAAAAACTTTTCAGCGACATTAAAAACATACAATTTGCTGTACAATTTGCCGTAGAGACAAGGCATGCCTTGTGTCTACGGCAAATTGTACAGCAAATTATATATTTTCCATTAAAGAGATGTTCAATAAAAATAACCTATTTTCCAATTATTTTTGAAATAATTTTTAAGAATTTATATATAACAAATGGTTTTTGTATCCAACCTGTTATACCGAGTTGTTTTGCTCTTTGTTTTTTTTCCTGATTTACTTCGGTTGTAAGCATCAAAATAGGCATTTTTTTGTATTGATCAATTTGCTTAACTGCTTCTATTAGCTCAAATCCGTTCATCCTTGGCATGTGTAAGTCGGTAATTAGAATATCAATATGTTGTCCATTGAATTGTCTTATAGCTTCTTTGCCGTCAAGTACCTTAAGTGTAATATATCCAGCTTCGTTTAGAGTATGTGATATCAGGTCTAGTGTGTTTCTGAAATCGTCGGCAATTAATATTATTTTTTTAACAGCATTATCTTTTTTTTCCAGTTCTGCTGATAAATATATTTTTTTTGTTGGATTTTCTATTATTTCAGAAAACAAACTAATATTATTACTCAATTTAAGCAAGTATCCTCTTGCTCCTACTTTAATTAGTTCGGTAATATAATTTTGTTTTTCATATAAAGAAAGTCCTATGATTACTAAATTTTTATGAATTTTTAAGGCTTCTTTTGTCGCTTCAATTCCATTCATATCTGGCATTTCTATATCCATAAAAACAATATCTGGTTTTTCTTTTTTCATTTTTTCAAGAAACTCTGTTCCAGTTGATGCCTCAGCAATTATTTTTATGTTACCAAGTTTTTGCAATAAATTTCTGATTGCTGTTCTATAAACCTCCTTGTCATCTACAAGTATTATTTTTTTCATAAGATGTAATTTATAATTTTAATTCTATAATTGCAGACATTCCATTGTTTAATATACTTTTTATAACACACTTGCCATCTATTGATTTAACTCTTGACAAAATATTTTCAAGTCCCAAGTTATCAGGATTATTCAGTTTATTTATATCAAAACCTATTCCATTATCATTATATTGAAGTAATATTTTGGAATCATTTTTTTCTAATAAAATAGTAATTTTAGACGCATTTGCATATTTTAAAGTATTGTTTATTAATTCATTAATAACTCTAAAAAGTATTATTTCTGTATTTTGATCAAGCCTATTATTAAAATTTTCAAAATCGAAAGATATATTAATTTTATTTAATTTAACAATTTTTTCGAAATAAATTTTTAGAGCCTCATTTAAACCATAACGAGAAAGTATATTTGGGTGTATTTTATTTGCAATTTCTTTAGCTGTTTTAACCGCTTCAACAATCATAGAGTTAATATGTGTTGTATTTTGAAAAAACTCTTCTTTTGTTAAATTTCCTGTTTCGAACATATCAAGATATATTTTAATACTTGATAATAAGACTCCTAACCCATCATGTATGTCTTGTGCGAATCGGGTGCGTTCAATCTCTTCTGTTTTATAAATTGTTGCTATTATCTTCTTTTCTAAATCTTTTCTTTTTTGAAGTTCAATTTTTAGTTGCTTTTTGGACATGTCCAAATCTATATGATTTTTTATTCTTGCAAAAAGTTCTTTTTTATTAAAAGGTTTTGTAATATAATCTACTGCACCAACTTCAAATCCTTGCTTGATACTTTCGGGATCGGTTCTCGCTGTTAAAAAAATGATTGGAATATCCGAATATTTTTTATTTTTTTTCAAACTTTTGCATAATTCAAATCCATCTGGCGATGGCATCATTATATCTAAAAGGATTAAATTTGGCTTGTTATTGTCAATAATACAAAGTGCTTCTTTGTAACTTTGTGCTTTAAAAATTACATATTGTTTTTCCAAATTTTTTTCAAGAAGTAACAAGTTTAATTTTATATCATCTATTATTAATATTTTTGCTTTTGTTTCGATTGTTATTATTTTAAACTTGTTAATCTGACTTTTAATTTCTACATAAAATTATCCAATTTTTCAAAACAACTTTTGAGTTTACTTGTTTATTATTAACGTTTTGTTAATAGTTTTATCTGGTGATATTATTTTCAGAAAATAAATACCTGAATTGATGTTAGATATATTTACATTATTGTTATTAATATTCAAATTTAAGTCTAATAATTTAATTCCTGCAATATTATAAATTTCTAATTTTGATAACTCTTGTATATTAGTGATAGTAATATTGTTGGTAGCTGGATTAGGAAATACTTTTATTTCTTTTGCATTAAATTCATTGATGTTTACATTATCAATTAGTACTGTTTCTTCGTTTGAGCAAGGCGAATTCCCACTATCATAAACGGCTTTAACGCAATATGTATATTCTCCGTTCTCCAATTCGTTGTCGGTGTATGAGGTTTGACTGTTAGGTAATTGTGAGCCTATAGGTGAGTTGTTGCGATAGAGTTGATAACCAATTAATCCTTGTTCCGTAGCATCATCCCACAATATTTCTACATTATTATTTGTTAGATTAACAATCATATTTAATGGTGCGTATAGATAATAGCCATCGTAAGTTGTAGGATTTTGTCCTGTGGGGTCTAACCAATGTTTTAATTGCTCATCGCTTGCGGAGTATTTAGCCCAAGCAATGCTAAATCTTTGGTATAAATCAAAACCATCGTTACAGATAGCTGTCCCTCCAGATAAATCACCAATAATTCTTTGGTTTTGACTAAAAAGTGGCGAGCCAGACGAACCTCCTTCGGTAGTGCCTTCTTCCCAGTCCCATATATACAAGTGAGCATGAGAATCGTAAGTAATATCGTCCATTAGTAATTCATACGGATATACACTTGGGTTGTTGCCAGAATTATGTTTTGTGATTTTTTTTATATCTCCAGCTGGGTGATGAATACAGGTTACATCTGTGGCATTGAAATTTTCGTATTTATTCCAACCAGCATAGTAGGCTTCATATTCTATTGGTGGTACAGAAGACATTTCTAAAAGGGCAAAATCAAGGTTTCCTTCACCATCATTTTTATTAGCAATTAAAGTAGCATTAGAAATAGTTTGGTTCTCTGGTCCAGATGTTCCGTCACAGGTTGCCGACTCGTAGTTAAAATACAAGGTTACAGTGCTTGCCATTTCTTGTGTGTTTATACAATGACTTGCAGTTAGAAAATATGGAGTGTTATCGTTGTTGGTGTTTGCTACAAATGCTCCTGTACACCAGTATTCGTAAGAACCAATGCTAAAATCGTATCTACATACTGAATGTTTTATGGTTTGCCAATCACCGCCTTCTTCACAGTTAATATTTATTTCACACCATTCAGATTTGTTATCGTCTCTATAATTGTGTGAAACATCACTTATATAAAAATTTCCTTTAAATTCTACATTTTTTGGTTCAAAATATTCAACAATAATTTCATCGCTTGGTATATGTGCTGTTGGTAAAATTTTATCTTTTTTATTGTTTTTACTTGTTATAGCACCAAATATATAGGTTTCATCGGGAGTGTAAATGTACAATTCCGACATATCTGGAATTTCAAAATTTCTAAAAATAAGTGCCAAAGAAAAGGCATTTTGCGAACTTATTTTTAATCGCCAAATTTTATTTCCTGCATCGTCAATATGTGTAGTTCCAGAGTTTTCCATTGTATAGTTTACAGGAAAAACTTTTGCAAAACGGTATGCTTGTTTCATCATATTTTTAGCATCTTCTTTAAGTAATGCCTCATAATCAAAGCTTGGCATTAGTACTTCTTCTATTTCATTACTTAATTGTTTGTTAATACTGTACGGTGTGCCTTCTGATAAAATTTGCGACCAACCGTTAAAAAAACATAAAATAATTCCTATTAATAATACTGTTTGTTTCATGAAAAATTGTGTTTTTAAAAATAAATATAAATTAAATAATTCTCAAATTTAATATATCTTTTGCAAATAAACAATTTTTTCTCAAAATAGTTATAATTTATATAATTAATAGTTTCACGATATTTTGTAAAAAGTTAATTATCTTTATATTACAAAATAAAAATGAGTTTGTATAAAACGTTGTTTTATTTTAATAATGGTTTACAGTCAAATATTGTGATGGAACAAAATAGATTATATTTTTTTGCACC
>JAOZTW010000762.1 GCA_029938985.1 Bacteroidales bacterium
GAACTTCAATGTTTAATATATAATCTTGTGCTTCGCCATAGCAACCCGTAACATCTACTATTTCGGCATCAATTAATGCGTCAGAAATTGTGAAATTGTCGAAAGCAAAACTATTTGGAGTTTGTCCATTTGTATAATCGTAAAATGGGCGACCTACTATTGCAAATTTGACACAAGATTTATTTTTAAGAGCACAAAGTCCATATTCAACATAATCCCACTCATCTACAGGACTTTGTACATTGTTTTGCCACCAGTGAGTTTTATTATACCAATCTGCCGAACCATTGCCTAATCGTGCCCACGATGCTCCACCATTTGTAGAATATTGAACTTGAAAATAGTTATCAATATGTAGTTGATATTTTATTTCCATTGATAATACAGGATTCAAAGTTTGTGTTAAATCAAATACTGGGCTTTCAACCCAAATATATGAAGTTTTATTTGTAGTTGTAACTTCAGAATACCAAGAATCCCCATTTGCTTCATTACCATTTAAGTAATCAAACTGTCCGAGTATAAAATCTCTATTTTCGTGGTCTGGTGGGTTGTTTCCACCCTCTCGCCAAAATTGTTTCCCTGAGTTAAAATCTGCAAGGTATGGAAAAGTAGTTATCAAAATATCGTCAACATTAATAGATTGAAGTATTTGGTTGTTGTCTGCAAAATAATCACCTGGCAAGGTAGTGTAAGTGTCAAAATTATAATCGCCTATGTTTGTCATATCAACTGTTGTAGGAAATGTATAGTTTATAAAAGTTTTTGCAGGAATATCAACAGTTCCATTTAACGTTTGAGTAATAGCTCCTGTAATATCGCAAGTCATTGGCACATCAAATAATGTAGTACAGAAAGGATTATAAAGCTGTACCGTAATTTCCTGATTAGTTGGGAACGAGCAGAGTTCTTCGTTTTGCAAAGGCGTTATATATTGAACAACTGCTACATCTTTTAATTGTTCTACTATTTTAAAGTTGTCGAAAGCAAACTTGTGATAGTTCTCATAACTGGGAGAAGAATAAAGTGGGCGACCAACTACCCTAAATTTAACGCAAGCTTGTCCTGCAAGGTTGCAAACATCGTGGCGAACAGTTGTCCATTCGTCAACAGGTGTTCCGCTATTGTTTCTCCACCAATTAGATGTGTTATACCAGTTTGGTTCTGTGCCAGAATAGTTTACGGCTGTCCACGTACCACCACCATTAGTAGAATATTGTACTTGAAAGTAGTCGTCGTTATGTAGTTGATATTTAACATCAAGTAATATTACTGGGTCGCTAATAGAAGTAAAATCAAAAACTGGACTTTCTACTACTACCCAATCCCATTTATTAGAAACTGTTGTAACAACATGCCAGCTTTGTTCTTCTCCTTCAGGTCCATTTAAGTATGGTAGCTCTCCTAAAACAAATTGTCGTCCATTTATTTCATCAGCAGCCAACCAATAATGTTCGTGTCCTGTGTTAAAATTTTCACTATATGGAAAAGTTGAAAGTTTTGGAAATTCAACTAATATACTTGAGGTGGTGTGGTCGTTGTCTGTATTAAAATCTCCAATTAGTTCTGTGTAGGCATCAAAATCATAAGTGCCAATTGGGGTCATGTCAAAAGGAGTGGTAAATTCGTATTCTACAAAACCGTTTACAGGAATATTAGACACAGTGCCAGTTAATGTAATAGTTGGAGCATCTGGGTGACCAACAGGAACTGATATTTCGCATTTTACAGGCACATTGTCTTGCACCGAACAACTTGTATTAAATACTTTTATTTTTACTTTTTGGTCAGTAAGAAAAGTACAACCATTGTTGGCCAGTAGGGGTTCTAAAATATCAGTAACACTAACATCTATTGCTTCTGTTATAGTAAAATTATCAAAAGCAAATTTATGAAAATTTTGGTGCGCAGGATACGAATGGCGAGGTCGTCCTTGAATTAAAAATTTAACACAAGTAGCAGTTGATAGGTTACATAAATTTATTTGAACCTGTTTCCATTCTTCCACGGGGCTTGCATGTGAATTTCTCCAATATCCATTTGTATTATACCAACCTGGCTCTGTAGTGCCAAGTTGTGTCCAATTAGAGCCTCCATTTGTAGAATACCATACAGCAAAATAATCGTCATTATGCAAACTATGTTTTATATCCATTGTTAATAATGGAGATGACATAGCCGACAAGTCAAAATTTGGCGAAATAACAGATATCCATTCTGTTTTATTATTTTGTGTTGTTTCTACATACCATGATTTTCCTTCTCCTTCTGCTCCGTTTAAAAAAGGTATCTCTTCGTTTCTAAAATAACGGTGTCCTACTGATGTGCCTGAAACAAAACCATCGTTATTTGTGTTAAAATCAGCCGTGTATGGAAAGGCATTAATTGTTCCTTGCACTCTTATTTCGGAGTGGCTGTTGTTTGTATTGTCTTGGTCGGAAGCAAGTTGTGTTACAACTGTTATTGTGTGTGTACCCACTGCACTCAAATCTATTGTTGTTGCAAAGGTAAATAACTGAGATTCAAAAGGAGGAATTATAACATCTACTGTTTCAGTAACAATAGGACCTCCGTTGACAAGTAAATCTATATCAAAATTTGTTATTGGACGGCATAAATTATTTTTTATTAAAACACTAACAGTTTCAGAGTTTGAATATGCCCCCGAACAATCGGTTGTTTTTGGTAGTGTAATTGCAATAGGTTCTACATCATC
>JAOZTW010000146.1 GCA_029938985.1 Bacteroidales bacterium
AACCAATAGATTAAAAAAATATAAATGTGTAAAAACTTTTGTATGGGTACTTAGTATAATTATAATAATAATAAATATTTTTGCTTTTTAAAATAAATTTTTAATAAATAAAAGCCTCATTGAGGGATTTAATGGCTGTCGCATTATAAAAATTATCCAGACAAAGAGATGATTAAAATAAATTTTTAATAAATTAAAAAAAAACTTAAAAAAATTGGTCTAATTACTGGAATTGTAATTTTCGCAATTATAGTAATATTAGCAGTTATCCCTGTATTATTTAAAGGAAAAATTTTACAACTTGTAAAAGACGAAGCAAACAAAACTTTGAATGCTAAAATAGAATTTTCAGATGTCAGCTTGTCGCTTTTTAGAGGTTTTCCTGCACTAAATCTTCAAATTGATGATTTACATCTTGTTGGTATTGATGATTTTGAGAATGACACTTTAATCAAATTTAATTTTCTCTCAACCAATCTTAATCTTAAAAGTGTTGTTTTTGGAGACCAGATAAAAATAAATTCTATAATTTTGGACCAACCAGATATTTATGTAAAAGTACTGAAAAATGGTAAGGCAAACTACGATATTGTAAAACCAGACTCAACTGAGACCGAAGAGCCTGAGCCAGATGACGATGCAGAAGAGGGTGATGGTGCTTTTGCTGTGGCTCTTAAAAAACTGCAAATTAGAGATGCTAATATTATTTACGATGACCAAGAATCTGATTTGTTGGCAAGTATAGAAAATCTAAATTTTAATTTAAAAGGCGATTTAACGGAAAAATTAACTTCATTAGAACTATTGTTAGAGATTGATTCTCTCAGTGTTAGAGCCGAAGGAGTAACATATATTGACAGAGCTAAACTCTCGTTTGATTCTGAAATAGAAGCAAATATGGAAAAAAGTATTTATACTTTTATGGATAATGTGTTTATTATTAATAAACTACAACTTGGTTTTGATGGTTTTGTAGAAATGCCAGAAGATGACATTAATATGGATATAAAATTTTCGGCAACCAAAACAGAGTTTAAGCACGTACTCTCAATGATACCAGCTGTTTACCTAAAAGATTTTGAAGATGTTGAAACAAAAGGAAAATTTACATTTTCTGGTTTTGCTAAAGGTATTTACAACGACAACAGTATTCCATCTTTTGGCATAGATCTTTTGGTTGAAAATGCTTGGTTTCAATATCCTGATTTGCCACAAGCAGTTGATAATATAAATATTGATATTCATGTAGAAAATCCAGGAGATGAGAATATTAACATTGTTGATATTAGAAAATTTCATCTTGAAATGGCAAAAAATCCAGTTGATGTAAAACTAAAAATAAAAACCTCTGCCAACGATGTGTATATGAACGGAAACATTAAGGCTACTTTAAATATGAGTACAATTAACCAGTTTTATCCATTGGACGGCATGACTTTATCGGGTGCTTTTTCAACAAATGTTAATTTTAAGGGCAATCTTTCGGCAATTGAAAACGAAGAATATGATAAATTTGATGCCAATGGTAACTTGTTAATTACCAATATGAAAACTACTTTAGACGATTTGCCACCAATCACAATTTCAAAAACAGATTTAATATTTTCGCCACAAAAAGCTGTTTTAAAACAGTTTAAAGCTCAAATTGGTAAAAGCGATATTATGTTAGATGGAACAATAGACAATATATTTTCGTATGTATTTAGTGATAAGGCTATTAAAGCAAGATTTAATCTTAAAGCAAAACTTTTTGATGCAAACGATTTTTTATCTTATGACCAAAGCGAAGACGATGTAAATGAGGCTACTCCCGAAGAAAGTGTTGAAGGAGAAATTACAGCCTTTGAAATTCCTGAAAATATAAATCTAACTCTAAGCACAAATATTGATAAAGTATTATTTGAAAAATTAGAAATAAAAAATATTATTGGTAGTATTACTCTTAAAAACAGTATTTTATCATTAGATGAGTTAAAAATGAATTTATTAAAAGGCTCAATGCAACTTTCGGGTAGCTACGATGCTCACGATTATAAAAATCCTTTTGCAGATCTCTCATTTTCAATGAATAATATTGACCTTGTGGAAACATATAGCTCTTTTGTTATTATTCCAAAGCTTGTTCCAATTGTAAAATCGTGTTCTGGTCAAATTTCTACATCGTTTCATATTGATACATATTTAGATTATAATCTAAATCCTGTTTATAACACACTGAATGGTAGTGGTTCTTTTAGTTCAAACTATGTTGCTATTAAACAAAATAAATTATTTGGTATTTTAGCAACTCTTACCAAAAAAGATGAATATAAAAACCCATCAGTGAGAGATATAGATATAGGTTTTTTAATTAATGATGGCAATATTGAGATATTACCAACAAAATTAATGATAGC
This sequence comes from Bacteroidales bacterium, assembly GCA_029938985.1. Taxonomy (GTDB): domain Bacteria; phylum Bacteroidota; class Bacteroidia; order Bacteroidales; family JAOZQN01; genus JAOZQN01. Next base: position 2,397 of record JAOZTW010000146.1, read on the forward strand.
TAATAGTCAAGCTTCAATTCAAGGTGTTAGTAACTTGGATAAGTCAATTGATTTTCAACTTGGTTTAACGGTTGCAAAATCTACTGCAGGCAATTTGGTTAACAATTTACCGTTAATTAATTTACCAAACGACATTGAAATTTATGCAAATATTGGCGGCACTATTGATGACCCAAAAATTGATAAATTTAGTACTAATGTTTTTGATAATACCAAAGATGAACTATCAGAAGCTGCTTTAAAGTATATTGCAGAAGCTCAAAAACGTGCAGATAAGCTTGTTGCAGATGCAAAAGCAGTAAAAACAAAATTGGTTAAAGAAGCAAATAATAAAGTAAATCAACTTACTAATACAGCTAAAAGTGAGGCTAATAAACTGTTGGAAAAAGCGAAAGAAGAAGGAGATGCTTTAATTGCAAAAGCAAATAATCCTATTGCAAAAGAATTAGCTAAAAAAGCAGCAAAAAAATTATTAGTAATTGCACAAAAAGCGGCAAATAATAAGATTAATAAAGTGAAACAACAAGTGAAAAATTTAGTTAAAGATGCAGAAAAAGAAGGAGATAAAAAAATTAAAGATGCAGAAAAAGAAGGAGATAAAATTGTAAAAGAGGCGGAAAAGAAAGCTAAAGATATGTAAAAAAAAGGCATGTTTCACAAATGTAAAGTTTAAGGTTTTTTTGAAATTTTAGAATTGAAGTTTACCTTTGTAAATGAGTATTTTAATATTTCAAAAGTAAAGCAAAAATTTGCACTTGAGAAACATGCCAAAAAAACAACAAACTTAACATAATTATGTCAGAAAAAAACATAAAATTAGAATCCATAAACCCCATAGATTTTTATGGAATTAATAATGCTAATATTGAAAAAATAAGAAAAAGTTTTCCAAAAATAAAAGTTGTTGCACGTGGCAGTACTTTAAAAATTTATGGAGATGATGCTGAAATTGAAAGATTTCACCAAAAAATAAAACAAATTACTGAATTTTATAATAACTATAATCGTTTGTCGAGCAATGATATTGATAATCTTTTAAAACAAGATTTAGATAAATCTAATGCTGAGTTTTTGAAAAAAAAAGGCAACGCAATTGTTTATAGCACAAGCGGTAAACCTATAAAAGCAAAAACTCCAAACCAAAGAAAAATAGTTGAAAAATTTGCTAAAAACGACCTTGTTTTTGCAATTGGACCTGCTGGAACAGGAAAAACTTATATTGCTATTGCTATGGCAGTAAAAGCTCTTAAAAACAGAGAAGTACGTCGTATAATTTTGAGTCGTCCTGCTGTTGAAGCTGGCGAAAAACTTGGTTTTTTACCTGGCGACCTCAAAGAAAAACTTGACCCATATATGCAGGCTTTGTACGATGCACTATTTGATATGATACCATCAAAAAAATTGGAAAATTATTTTGACGACCGAGTAATTCAAATTGCTCCCCTAGCTTACATGCGTGGACGAACTCTAAATGACGCTGTTGTAATTTTGGACGAAGCACAAAATGCAACAATCAATCAGTTAAAAATGTTTTTGACAAGAATGGGAGAAAACTCAAAATTTATTGTAACAGGCGATGTAACACAAATAGATATTCCAAACAAAAATAAATCTGGTTTAATACATGCACACAATAAGTTAAAAGATATAAAAGGAATTGCATTTGTTAAATTTGGAGTAGAAGATGTTGTACGTCACCCAATTGTGAGAAAAATTATAGAATGTTATGATTAAGATGATAATATTATTTTTTATTCTATTTTTTACTTCTACTTTAAACGCACAACATATTGATACTGGTTTGGTTTTTATAAAAGGTGGAAAATTTATTATGGGAAATAATAAATCGCAAGACGATGAAAAACCCAAACATAAAGTCAAGTTAAACAGTTTTTATATAAGTAAATACGAAATTACAAATAAACAATATGCCGAGTTTTTGAACGAAAAAGGAAATCAACAAGAAGGAAATACAACATGGATTTTTTTGAAAGGAACTTGGCGAAACCAAAAATGTAGAATTTATGAAAAAAATTCTACTTTTTTTGTAGAAAATGGTTTTGAAAATTATCCTGTAAGTTTTGTAAGTTGGTATGGAGCAAATGCTTACTGCAAATGGAAAGATGCTCGTTTGCCAACAGAAGCCGAATGGGAGTATGTGGCAAATAGTAAAAAAGATTTTGATAAATCAAAAATTGACTCATTTGCGGTAAATAAACAAAATTCTGGTTCAAAAATAAATAAAATCGGAAGTAAATTGCCTAATTATTACGGAGTTTACGATATTTACGGCAACATGTCGGAATGGTGTAGCGATTGGTATAATGCTGATTATTACAAACATTCTCCCAAGAAAAATCCACAAGGCAACTCAACGGGGCAAATGAAAGTGAAAAGAGGTGGCTCATGGTATTCGAAAGCCGAAAATATTAATCCAACAAACAGAAAAGCCTCAAATCCCAATAATAACAATATCACAATTGGTTTTAGAATTGTAAAAAATCATGAACCAAAATAATAACGTTTATGTATATTAGTCAAAATAAAATAAAACATATTAATCTACTTAAAAACAAAAAGTATAGAATAAAATATGGTAATTTTGTTGCAGAAGGATTAAAAATTGTAGATGAATTGATTTTTTCAAATACAAAAATTGAATATTTAATTGCAACAGTAGAATGGCAAGAAAAAAATAAATTTTCAAACAAAGATTTTGAAATCTATACAATATCTCCAAAAGATTTAAAAAAAATAAGTTCACTCAAAACTCCACAAGAAGTAATTGCTGTTGCTAAAATAAATAGAAATACTATAAATAATGACGAAATTAAAAATAAATTATCACTTGTTCTTTCTTATATTCAAGACCCTGGAAATTTAGGAACTATAATTAGATTAGCTGATTGGTATGGAATAGAAAATATTTTTTGTTCAAAAAACACAGTTGATTTGTATAATTCAAAAGTTATTCAGGCAAGTATGGGAGCAATTTTTAGAATAAAAATACATTATTTAGAAATAGATAAATTGCTTGAAGATTATTCTAAATTAAGTAATTTTAATATTTATGGTACTTTTTTAAATGGAGAAAATATTTACACTAAACAATTGACAAACAACGGTTTTATTGTAATGGGAAATGAAGCAAATGGAATAAATAAAAAACTCGAAACTTATATTACCGAGAGACTTCATATCCCAAATTTTAGTGTCAATCCAGAAAAAACAGAATCCTTAAATGTTGCAATAGCCACTGCAATAGTTTGTTCTGAATTTAAAAGATTAAAATAAATAATCATAAGTTTCGCTTCCTTTATTAAATATTAAATCCAAAATGCTTAAATTTGTTTGAAAATCAAACTTTTCTGAAAATACTTGCGTGTAGGGACTATTTATAAAATTATTGTTTTTTTGTTTCGGATTTATTGAAAATCTAAAATCTTTTTTTGTATTTTTATTAATAGGTATAAAGTTTGTAGTTAATCTAATTTTTGTTTCTATTTCAATAAAATCATTTATTGTTTCAATAATTTTGTTATTAAAATCGAAAAGAAATTTATATTCGTTTTCAAAAAAAGGTTTTATTTCTGGAATAAAAAATTCGTAAAACGGAGATGAGCGATATGCCGATTCTATGGATTTAAAATGTATTTTTTGCCAGTTTGTAGAGTAATCTATTTTAATGTCTTTTGTGTGCGTCTTATTTTTTTTTTCTTTAATAACTGGTATTGTTAATGATTGTTTTCCATTAGCACTTAGAATTATACATCTATTTCTATAAGTTTGTTTAATATAATTTTCATAAGCTTCTATATACAAAAAATCTAATTTTATTAATTTGCTATAATATTCAATTGGTGGAAAATACGCTGTTGAAAAAAGTATCATAATATTTTTATTTACAAAATTATAATGTTTTTTCAAATAAAAAAATAATAAATGTAGTTAGTGTAAAAAAATAACTAACACCAACTCACTTTTATATTTTGCTCTTGTAAAAAGTTACAAAAACACTTAAATAGCTTGCTATTTGCATATTTTTATTTTATTAAAAGTACAAAAAAAAGGCGTATCTTGGAATTACTTATTACTTCTTTTTCACTTATTAAAATATAAATTATTTTTTTATTATTCATAAATTTGTTTGTTATAATTTTTTAATTTATGTTTGTAAGTATTCTAATAAAAATGTTTTAATACTTTTCTATATATATAATTTTCTTATATACAGGTATAAAACAAATTATTATTATATATAAAAAATTAACTTTTTAACAAACAATAAAATGAACAAAAAGACAATAATTATTGGAGTAGTATCAATTTTAGTAGTTGCCTTAATAGGTGCTGGTATATTTGCCTTTAATATTTGGCAAATGGTAAGTGGCAGTGAAAAAATTAATGGGCAAAGAGATAGTATTCCCGAAAACACAACAAATTTACCAGAAATAGTTTCCTTTGATGACGATTGGACCAGTTGGCATGGACCAAATTTATCAAGAAAAAGTACTTATAAAGGAATAAAAAATGATTGGTCAAATGGTTTAGAAAGTGTTTGGGAGGCAAATTTTATTAGTCAAGGTGCGAGAACAGTAGCTTGGTCGGCAGCTGTAATAAAAGGAAATCATTTAATTATTCCAGGACGAGACGAAGAAAACGATTTAGTTTTTTGTTTAAATTCTCAAACTGGCGAATTAATTTGGCAAGGTAAATATAAAGCTGAAACTGAAACAAATCATGGACCTGGTGCAAGAGCTACTCCTTTTATTGACAACGAAAGAGTTTATACTTTTGGTAGAAGTGGAGATTTAGCATGTTGGCAATTATATAATGGTAAAATACTTTGGAAAAAAAATATAACTTCCGAAGGTGCCGAAGAACCAATATGGGGACATAGTTCATCGCCATTAGTTTATAAAGATAAAGTATATATTCAAGGAGGTGGCACGGCAGTTGCAATGGCATATAATAAAATGACTGGAGATTTAGTATGGAAATCAATGGAAGGCTCTGCTGGCTATGCACCACCTACGTTATTTTACTCAGATACTGATACTTCTATATTGTTTTTTCATGGCACAGGACTTTCAGCCTTAAATCCCGAGAATGGAAAAGAAATTTGGACTGTTGAACACTTAACAGACTATTTTGTAAATGCTTCTCTACCACAAATTTTAGATAATAAAATTTTCATAACTTCTGCTTATGGTGCAGGTAGTCAAATGATTGAAGTAAATAACAATTCTGCAAAATCAAAATGGAGCAGTCTTGTTCTTGAAGGTCAACATACTGACCCTGTAATTGTAGATGGTTTTGTTTATGGTTACTCTGGCGATAGTGGAAAAAATAAAGGTCAATTAAAATGTGTCCAATTATCTGATGGTAAAGAAATGTGGAGTACCGATGAAGTTGGAAATGGCACTTTAATTTATGCCGATGGTCATTTAATTTGTCTTGATTTAAAAGGAAATTTATACCTCGTTGCAGCTAAATCAGATAAATACGAAAAAGTTACTGAAATGAAAAATGCAATTCCTGACGTAAAAAAATTATCGTGGACTTCTCCAGTACTTGCAAATGGAAAATTGTATTTGAAGTATATGCAAAAAATTATTTGCTACCAACTTTAATTTTAAAAAATTATTTCAGGCTATCCAGTAAGACATGTTAAAATAAAGTTGGACTGTTCTGAAAATCTGAACAACACGTTGCCAATTGCCTATCAGCAGATTGGCAAGTGTAGAATACAAAATTGTCTAACTTTAGGTTGGTAACCTTATTTTGGCGTTTTTCACGAGTATCAATTTTTTCGTTACTTTTGAAATATTAAAATGCTCATTTACAAAAGTAAACTTCAATTCTTATATTTTAAAAAAAGCCTTGAATTTGACACTTGTGAAAAATGCCGTTATTTTACATAAACTAATTAATTTAATATAAATATTTAATCATTAAAAAAATGAAAAAGAACAAATTAATTTTCGTATTACTATGCAGTTTATTCGTTTTTCCATTATTTGTAAAAGGACAAACCGAAGCCGATAAACCAATGACTATTAATAATAAACAAAGCATTTTTGATTTTGATGCAGGTTGTGATTTAATGAGTAGGTACATTTGGAGAGGAATAGAGTTTAGTGGAAATGCACCAAGTATTCAACCAGCGGCATCAATGAGTATAAAAGGATTTAGTCTTGGTTTTTGGGGAGCTTATACAATAGCACCATCTGCTGTATTTCAAGAGTTTGATTTTGTAATATCACAATCATTTCTTAACGAAATGTTTACTCTTACTTATACCGATTATTATTTTACAGATTATACTCAAAATATTGAATATTTTGAATATGAACAAGATAAAACGAGTCATGTTTTAGAAGGAGTTTTTAGTTTTAATGGAACAAAATCAGTACCTTTAACATTTATGGCTGCCTTTAATTTTTATGGAGCAGATGCCAAAAGAATTGAAAGTGATCCAAATAGCGATAATTTTAATCAATCAACAGGCTTGCAATATTCAAATTACTTTGAACTTGGTTATTCAAAATCTTTTAAGACAGCAAGTTTTAACGCATTTGTAGGAGGTACTATAAATAATTTAGAAACAGAAAACACTGGAACAGGCTATTTAGGAGAAAGAGGATATTATGCAAACGATAAATCTGGTATAATAAATGTAGGTTGTAAAATATCAAAAGATATTCAAATTACTGATAAATATTCTTTACCAATATCAACAACACTTGTGTTTAATCCGATGAGTCAAAAATCGTATCTTGTTTTTGGAATAAGTTTGTAATTTTAAAATAAATAGGTAATCGTATATAAACGACATTTTTCTATAGGCTTTTTTTGTATTAGGCAAGGCGTAAAATATTTGCATATTGCTTGGTATTCTTTTACTACGAAACATAATGATAGAATTGACCTTGAAAAGTGACGTTTATATATGATTAACTACTTACAATTGACTATCTATTGAAAACTTATTTAATTGTTAATATTCAATAAATCAATAGTTAGTCAATTTCAAGTTTTATTTATAAATTAAAAAATCAAAATTAATTTAAGTACTTTTTTTTCTTTGAAAATAATTATTATCTTTGCACTTTATAAAACTACTAACTTAATAAAATTAATTATAATGGGAAAAGGAGATAAAAGAACTAAAAGAGGTAAAATATTTGCTGGTTCATACGGAAAAACAAGACCTCGTAAAATAGTTAAAACAACAACTGAAAAAGAAATAGAAACAAAAGAAATAGAAACAGAAGTAGAAACAAAAGAAGTTGAAACAAAAGAAGTTGAAACAAAAGAAGTTGAAACAAAAGAAGT
>JAOZTW010000147.1 GCA_029938985.1 Bacteroidales bacterium
AAATAAAATCATATTTTTGTAAATACTTGTTAATCATACCAACACTGTTTTGTAATGACTATCAACATTTGAGTTGCAATAACGAAAACCTTTAAACTAAAATTGTTTTAAGGTTTTTTTTGTATTGAAATCGTAAATAAATGTATTGAAATTATAAAATGTTGTATTAATTTATAAATAATAACACAATAATAATGATAGCCTAAATAAATGATAGAGAATAAATTAGGAGATTTTTGTTGTTTGAATTTATAAATTAAAACAAATTTTGTTTGATTATTATGATAAAATATGTTATATTTGTAAAAAAATAAAGTTATTAGAAATCCCCCAAATCTTTTACCAATGATGAAATCATTAATTAACAAAAAACAAAACTATGCTATTTTTTTTGTTGCAATATTATTATTTTCTTTTAATACAGTATTTGCAATAGACTATACATGGCAAGGAGCAGACGGAGCGGCATGGTCAGATGCTAACAATTGGACACCTACAAGAACAGCACCAGCAATCTCCGATGTGTTGTTGTTTAATAATGGTGGTAGCTATTCAGTAACAGATGTGCCAACACAACGTATAGCAGAAATTCATATAACTAATAATACCAATGTTAGTCTTACATCAACTGGAAGTAAAGAAATATCTATTGGTGGAACAGCAAGCACTGTTACACTTGAAATAGCAGCTGGTTCAACTATGCAACTTAGTAGCACAGGAACTAATAAATTATATTTCCGTTTTTGGTATGTATCAAATCAAGATGCTGATGTTTCGGGAACAATTATTATTAATGCTAATGATAATAAAGATAATACTTTTAGAGCAAGTGGTTATTCCACAGACGTGGATATTAACAATGGCGGTAAGTTTATAAATAATGGAGGTGTCTTTTTTCTTGCAACTAACTGTATATTTAAAGACGGTTCGGAATACCAACACAACATGGACGGTGGAGCAGTGCCATACCCTACTTGGGAAGACAACTCATTAGTAAACATCATTGGTATAACTACAACAAGAACATCGGCTGGTTTAGCCCAAACTTTTGGAAACCTTACTTGGAATTGTACAGCACAAACGGCTGATGTTATTTTTACTAATTCCACTGTAACATGTGATGGTGATTTTAAAATAGTTTCAACAGGAACAGGAACTATGCTTTTTGGTAATACAAGTAATAGACGCATTTATGTAAACGGAGACTTTTTACTACAAAACGGAACAGTAAAATTTAACGATGCAGGATACACAAGCCTGTACTTGGCAGGTAATTTTACCCAAACAGGCGGTAGTTTATCAAGAGGAGCAAGTGCAAGCATTTCATATTTTTCTTTTCGTAGTGCAGGAATATCGAAAGCATATAGCAAAACAGGAGGAACTTACGATGCTACTGGGTTTCAATACAATGCAGAAGCAAATACAATACTGCACATTAACACCGATTTAGAAATAGTAACACCAAGATATTTTTATGTGGATAACAATGCCACTGTATATCTTAACTCAGACTTTACAGGAACTGGTATTTTTAGAATATCATCTGCTAATTCTGTAGCACATCTCGAAAAAAATATTAGTATTACTTGTAAAATTGAGAATATTGGTAAACTCTATTTATATGATTATGTTATTACAGGAACAGCTGATTTTAACCATTGGAATAGTTCAAACGCACACCTTTATATAGGGCATGCCAATGGTATTGCTGCAACTGCAAACACTGGAAACATACAAGTGTCTGGTACACGCTCTTATGGAGACGGAAGTAAATATACATACAACGGAACTGTGGCACAAACAACTGGTGATGCTTTGGATGTGGCTCGTGACCTAACAATTGATAATGCAAATGGTGTAACACTATCACGAAACGTTTTTTTATCAAGTGCTGCAAGTATTTTATACCTCACCAACGGAATTCTCGAACTTGATGATTATGATTTAAAAATAAGAACTAACGATAACACAACTGCAATACAAGGAACTTTTTCCGCATCTGCAATGATTACCACAAACGGAACGGGACATTTAGAAAAATACTTTTCAACAGATGTTACCACAGCATTTACTTATCCAGTAGGAGATAATGTAGGAACAACAGAATATTCGCCTGCTACAATCACGTTTTCTGAAAACGGTGCAGGATATCTTGGAGTAAATATTACTGACGACATACATCCTAACAAAGGTGCTGCGGCAGACCATATTACAAGATATTGGACTTTTAAAGAAAACTCTGCTGACGCACTTGACGGACATTACACTTACCAATTAGACCTAAACTACCTACCAGCAGATGTTACAGGAAGTATTGCAAACATGAACATGGCACAATTTGTAGGAATATGGAACGCATATACTTCTAATGTAGCAGGAAATCACATAACCTTTAATACATCGCCTATTAATCAAAGCAATGCAAATCTTAATAACGATTTTACTGCAATAAACGTAGAAATAGAATGTGATGCCAACAACGGATATGTAACTGAGGATTTTACTATCACAACTTTTGGAAGTAGTTTGCTCGATGATAAATTTAGATGGACAAGAAGTAGATTAAGTGGTTCGAGAGACTGGATAGTTGAAACTGGTGGAGAAATGTCGTCTTCAAGTGGAGGAAACTACATTATGTACGATGACTCTGATGCAGGATCTCAAAGTCCTAACGAACCATGGTTAAGAACTTACAATATGGATATTTGCGGTGTAACAGAATTATTTCTTAGTTACGAAGAAGTTTATACTTCCACAGAAGACCAAGAAGCAGTTGTAGAAATTAATACAGATGGTGGTGCAACAGACAGCTGGACAGCAGTTCATACAAATACAAACGTGGATGTAGGTACTATGGCAAGCCCATTTTTAAGAATTATTGACCTAACGCCTTACATAACAGGAAAAACTAACTTAATGGTAAGATTCCGATTTCATGAACATGGTTCTACTGGCAAATTTTGGGCAATAGACGATGTTAATGTTTATGGAGGTAAGGACGTTGGTATTTCACAACTTATAGCACCAGCATATCTCGCTTGTGCAGCAGCTTATAGCAATAGCGAACAAATAACAATTCGAATATTTAATTATAGCTCAATAGATGTAACAGACAATATTCCTTACTCTGTTGTAGTAAAAAATGGAGCTGGTGCTACAGTTGGTAATTTTTCGGGAAGCTATACACCTACCTTGCCTGCAAATAGTTATGTTGATGTAAATGTAGGTAATTTAGACATGTCGGCAGACGATGTTTACCATTTTACCATGTCCACAACACTTACTGGTGATGCTATTGCAAAAAACAACACACTTATAGTAGGGCGAAGACAAGTAGTACAAACTTACCCATACAATGCCGATTTTGATGCCTCGCCTTCGGGCTGGTGGGCTGATGGTGACAACCCTGTTGCTACAAACTCTGGCTTGCACAACAACCACAGTAGAGAGTTCCTTTGGGGAGAAACTCCATACCTAAACGGTGCTGAAGGAAACGGAAACAGTTGGTATGCACATATATGGAATGACTATGACGGGCAAAGTTCTCTTTGGGATAATTTTTGGGTTTACTCACCAGTATTTGATTTAACTACCGAGAGTGCTCCAACACTTTCTATGGATATAAAACATCAAGTAGAAAATACCATTGATAGGAATCAATATTATTGTGAATATACAATAAATGATGGTGCAAACTGGTACAGACTTGGTGAAGCTCCTACGCTTTACAATGTAAATAGTGGAGTAAACGATTTTTGGGGACATAGTGAGGGTGATGCTCCAGAACGACCAATAGTAGATACATGGACACATGTAGAACATGATTTATGTGAACTTTCGGGAGAACCTTGTGTTCGCTTTAGAATAAGAGGACAGGCATATTACTGGAACTTAGATGACTACAGATTTACCTTTGATAACTTTCAAATATCAGCTGGAACAGGCGATGATATTGAAGTTGCTGCAATAACTTTACCTTATAGTAGCAATAATGCTAATTTTTGTAACGGACTTAGCAATTCTGAAACAGTGGCTGTTATTATTCAAAATCATTCATGTAGGCATGTAAATAATTTTGATATAAGTTATTCAACCAATGATGGTGGTACTTGGCATACTGAAACAGTAACAGATTTTGTAAGAAGATATGATAGCTACGAATTTACATTTACCACACCAGCAGACCTTACTGGAGGAAAAATTTGGGTAAGAACAGAACTTGCAACAGATGCAGTTGTAGCTAATGATATTAGAAAAGAAATACGTAGAAATACTAAAATTGCAAATGCAGATTTGCCTTATTCTACTGATTTTAACACCAACAACGATGGCTGGGTTTCGCATACAATGCGAGATGACAGATTTTTTACACTCGGAGAATTTCCATATTTGAACGGAGCAGAAGGAAAAGGTGATTCTTGGTATATAGAAATACCAAGAGAAGCTGAAAATGCAAAATATGAAGATTGTTGGGTAGAAAGTCCAGTTTTTAATTTCACAGGTGTTTCCGAAGCTGTTTTGTCAATGAATATAAAACAACAATTTCAAAATCATTCTTACCAATTTGTTTATATTGACTATTCTACTAACGATGGTTCTACTTGGACTAAGCTTGGTACCAGTAGTAACCCTGATTGGTATAATGCTAATCATTACTGGGGACAGACACAGACAGTACCTATTGACAGTTGGACACCAGTAAGTATAGGGTTGTGCGATATACTATCTCTTGATGATGCCGATAAACAATGTGTTAAGTTTAGAATATATGCTCAAACTTATTTTAATGATAATTGGTATTTTGCTTTTGATGATTTTAGAATTAACACAAGCCCTGATGTGGGAGTAACAGCTGTAATAGACCCTAACTCAAGTGCATCTACTTGTTTGTACAGTTCGGTACAAACAGTTACTGTTAGTGTTCATAATTATCAATGTGGTTCAATCAATAGTGTGCCAGTTGAAGTGAAAATTACACTGCCACCAGGGCATCCAGATATAGCATCTTCACCATTAACATTTACAGGAACAGTACCTACCATAGATGCAGAAGGCGATGCTACATTTACTTTTACGCCCGACAACTTTGATATGACTCCGTTTGGAGAATATAAATTTGAAGCAAAAACAACACTTGTTACTGACTTGTATGCTGGCAATAATGCAACAGAAGTAATAATAGATGTAAGTAACTTAAAGGTAGCTACCTTTCCTTATCTCGAAGATTTTAATACAGACGAAGGATATTGGATAGCCAGTGGTAGTAATTTGCCAAATAATGACGGACGAAACTTTGTATATGGTAGTATAGAAACTCCTGCAGACTATTTAAGCGACCTTGGAGGAAACGATGGAGAAGGAAATTCTTGGTATATTGAAAAAACAACTACCTCAAATTCTTGGACAAGTATTTGGGTAAAAAGCCCTGTATTTGATTTTAGCACAAATACAAACCCTTTGTTATCGCTTGATATAAAACATCAATTAGAAAACGCAAGTAATCGAAGTCAAGTTTATATAGAATATTCTACTGATGGTGAAGGAACATGGCACAGACTTGGAGAGAACTCCAACGATTGGTATAATGTGGACAATGGAACAACTGATTTTTGGGGACACAGTGAAGGCGATGTAGCTGAACGACCTATTGTGGATACATGGACTAATGTAAAAATGAATTTATGTGAACTTTCGGGCGAACCATGTGTTATTTTTAAAGTAAGAGCACAACCGTTTTATGCTAACAATTTTTATAAATTTGCTTTTGACAATTTTGCAATATCAGCAGGCGAAGGCGATGATGTAGCACCAATTGCTATAACTATGCCAGATGCAGGTGGTTGCACACCGCCACTTAATTATGGAACAAATCTTGCTACTGGCGGAACAGCAACTGCTGCAACAGAATCAAATGTAAACAATGTAGCTGGCAACGCATTTAATGGCAATACTACAACAAGTGGTTGGGGTAATAACAACACTATGCCACAATGGTTACAATACGACTACGGAGCAGGTAATTCTGCAACTGTAAATACATATAAAATTTATTGTAGTAGCTCGCAATCAGGAGGTTGGGGCAGTGAAAGTTACAATCCAAAAACATGGGTGTTTGAAGGCTCAGACGATGCTGCTACTTGGACACCACTGCACACAGTTTCTGACGGTGCAATAACAATGAATACCGAAGAAGTATATGCATTCACAAACAGCACAGCATACAGATATTATAGAATAAATATTTCGGCAAACGAAAGCGGAAGCTGGTGTCATATAACAGAATTAGAACTCTATAACGCAACTATTGGCACACAAGCTTTGCAAGTACAAGTACTTGTAGAAAACTTGAAATGTAGAGCATTGTCTGATATACCAATACAACTTGTAGTAAAAGACGGTACATCGGCAGTTATTGCTACAATAAATGAAATTATGCCCGGACCAATAGAGCGTTTTGAAACAGGTTTACATACTTTTGCAACAACAGTTGATTTTGGTGTAGATACATACACACTCGAAGCTACAACCTCCTTTGTTACCGATGCCGATAATACAAACGACACATGGATAGAAAACAGAACTTTTGATGGCAAAATAGATGCTTTTCCATACAACGCAAATTTTGATGCCGATAATCAAGGCTGGGTATCTTATACAGACATAGAAAGTAGATTTTTTCAATTAGCACAACTACCAAGCGACTATATAGAATCACCTGAGCCAGCTGGCTATGGAGATTCATGGTATGTATCTGTAAACGGAGGAGAAGTAAGCTGGGGAAATTTCTACTTAGAAAGTCCAACATTTGACTTTTCTTCTGTAACAAGTCCAATGGTATTTTTTGATATTAAACATAAAACAAGAGACCACAACCAGACTTATGTTTATTTTGAATACTCTGTTAATGGTGGAGCTTGGACAAAACTTGGAGCAAGCACAGACCCTGACTGGTATAACAAATCTAACTATTGGAATGCGACACAAGAGGGCTGGCTTACAGTAAAGCACAATATATGTGATCTGATTGGCGAAGAGTGTGTTAAGTTTAGACTACATGCACAAATGTATTTTTGGGGTGAGGATGAATATAGTTTTGCTTTTGATAATTTTAAAGTGGCAAATGCAGGAGATGCTTCGGTTACAGAAATAGTTGCACCTCTACAAGAAAATTCTGGTTGCACATTCCTTAACAACGAAGCTGTTACAATTAAAGTTTTTAACAATAGTTGTTCTGTTATAGATATTCCTGTAAAATGCGATGTTACTGGAGCTATAACTCAAACACTTACAGGAACAGTATCAGCAGTACCTGTTGGAGTAGATACTGAATATACTTTCCCAACTACAGTAGATATGACTGGAATAGGAACATATAATTTTGATGCCTACACAGTATTACCCGATGATGTAGACCCCTCAAACGACCACTTAACGTCAAGTATTCTTGTTGAATTTCCAGGAAAAATAAATGCTCTTAATTATAGCGAAAACTTTGACAACGGACACTCACATTACTGGATAGCAAAAGAAGATGACCCAACTGGTAGTGATACTGACATAGGACGACACTTTTTAAATGGCACGCTACCTTACTTAAACGGAGCTGAGGGCAATAACGAATCGTTTTATGCACAAACAGATGTAGCTCCAACCAGTAGATGGTATGATATATGGGTTGAAAGTCCTGTATTTGACTTCTCTGATGCAGCTATTGTAAACCCAGCAATAACAATTGATGCCAAAATGCAACTTTCATATTCTGGTCCCAACAGAAACCAAATGTATATGGAATATTCTACAAATGGTGGCGACACTTGGATAAAAGTAGGAACTAAAAAAACAAATTGGTATAATGTTTCGCATAACTGGGGAGATTCAGATGCAAACAATTTACCAAACGACCCTATAATTGATACATGGACTACCTATGCACACGAAATATGCGACCTTGCTGGCGAAAGTTGTGTGAAATTTAGAATAATTGGTTTTCTTTATTATCTTGGTGAAAATGATAAATTTGCTTTCGACAACTTTAAAATTGTTAATGATATAAAAGATGTTGCACTTATTGAATATATAACACCTGTTCAAGACGATGAATACTGCTCGTTCCCAACTAATCAACAAGTAACTGTTACTATTGAAAATCAATTTTGCTCAGCTCTTGAAGATGTGCCGGTAAAATGTGATATTACAGGAGCAATTACTCAAACTTTAACAGGAACAGTAAATGTGCCAGCAAAAACAACTGTTGAATATACATTCCCAACAGTAGTAAATATGACTGCACTTGGAGATTATAATTTTGATACCTACACCACTTATGGAGACGACGAAATAGCTGGCAACAATCATATATTAGAAACAATTACTGTTGATGATATTTTGGTAAACAGTTTTCCATACAGTGCAGATTTTAATACAGGTAAAGAAAACTGGCGAGAAGGTGGACAAAACGAACCAGACCACGAAGATAGAGATTTTTTACTCGGACAATTTGACTACCTTAATGGTAATGAAACAAATGGAGATGCTTGGTATATAGATGCTACTGGTAATAGTAAATGGTCTAATGTTTGGGTAGAAAGTCCAGTATTTGATTTGTCTCAAACAGTAAATCCAAACCTATCTATGCAAATCAAATATCAACAAGAAGGTGCTAACGATCGGAATTGGGCACGTGTTTATTACTCTACCGATGGCGGAGATAATTGGACAATACTTGGTAACAACACCGCTCAAGATTGGTATAACATGACAAATTGGTGGGGAAACAACGAACAACAGCCAGTAAACGAATGGACAACAGTACAGTATGGTTTGTGCGATATAAAAAATGAAACTTGTGTAAAATTCAAAGTGCAAGCAGAGGCTTATTACAATTCTACTACAAGTCCTTACTTTTTTGCATTCGATAACTTTACAATATCCGACAACGAAGGCATTGATGCAGCCGTTACAAATGTATTTGGTTGCTACGGTGAAGCTAATGAATATAACTTACAGGTAGATGTAGAAAATAAAAATACTGGTGTTTGCCAGCCTTTTGAAGCATGTACTTACGATGGACAACACGACCTTATATTTGATGGATTAGATGATAGAGTTACACTTGGAGCATTTCCAGCTTTTACTGATTTTACATTAGAATACTGGATAAAACACAATGGAACAGACGGTACCAACGATAGAATAACAAGTACTACAAGCGATAGATTTGAAACAAGCAAAGGACCAGACGGCAGACTGAGATTTCATTATTCCGGCTGGAAAACTACAAATGTTTACTTGCCCGAAGGAGTATGGTCACATGTAGCATGGGTATCAAACGGAACAAAAATTATTCTATATTTAGATGGCGAAAATGTTTATGAATGGACTGGCAGTGTTACTATTCCTGCAAGCGATTGGTATCTTGGAGCACATTCGGGAGGAACAGCAGCAACAAACATTAGCTTAGACGAAGTTCGTATATGGACAAAAGCACTTACAGAAACAGAAATTAGAACTAATGTGTGCGGTGCCCTATTAGGAAACGAAACAGACTTAGAAGCATACTACAACATGGAAAGCACACTAAATACTACTACATTATTAGACGAAACAGCAAACAACCATGATGGAACACTCGAAAACATGCAATTAACAAGCTGTTGGGTAACACCTGGCACACCTCCTTTTGCAGGAAGTGGAGACGCTCTACAATTTGAT
>JAOZTW010000763.1 GCA_029938985.1 Bacteroidales bacterium
GCATAAATTGCAATAATGCCATTTGAGCTGTAGCGTCTTGCATTGCAACTCTATCAGGGTTAAAATTAACATAATTTTCTCCTCTTGTAAATGCTTTGTCGGGAAAATCTTCAGCAAGATGAGCATACAAAATTTTCTCAGTTGCGGTAAGTGCTTTGCCTGTTAGTTGTTTTGCTTTCTCAACCTTTTTTGGTAATTCTTCATAAAATTTTTTGATTAAATCAAAATCGTAAGCCATAGTATAATTTTATATTTATATTGTTTTTAAATAATAATTTTTTGTATTTAAAATATCGGTACAAAAGTAAAACAACTTAGTTCATCTTATTGGTATTTTAATATTCAGTTGTAAAACTTTGTTTTTTGAAACATCATATTTTGTAAATAATTGAATTTTAAGGTGTAAACCAATTTAAAATTCTTAATTCCTTAATTTTAAATTATCTATACAGTGTATGCCTTTTTTCTATTCAATTATATTAAGATATTTTTCCAACAATTTCATAATATCTTCATTTTTAATTGGTTTTGAAATAAAATCATCACAACCAGCTTTAAAAGCATTGTTTTTATCTCCGGATGAAGAATATGCTGTTTGAGCAATAATTGGTAAATTTGGATGAGTTTGTTTAATTAATTTGGTTGCCATATATCCATTCATTATTGGCATTTTTAAATCCATAAAAATGAGATCAATATTTGGATTTTGATTTAATATCTCAATAGCCAATTTACCATTTTTAGCATGAATAATTTCTAAGTTTTGTTCATACATATCAAGACAAGTTTCCAGATATAAATAATTTATCTCTTCGTCTTCTACTATTAATATTGTGTGATTAGAATTTTCAAATCCTGTTTTTTTGTCAAAAACAGGATTATATGGGATAGTGAAAAAGAAAGTAGCTCCTTTTTTTGTTTCCGATTTCAATGTAATTTTTCCACCAAGAATTTCTGCATTTTCTTTGGCTATAGACAAACCAAGTCCAAGACCTCCAAACTGCCGATCTAATCCTTTATGTTCTTGCGAAAATCTTTTAAAAATTGCATCATGTTTTCTCGGTTCAATTCCAATACCTGTATCCTTAACATATATTTCTATATATTTGTTAACAAGTTTATACCCCAATTCAATATAACCAGAATTTGTAAATTTTAAAGCATTTTCAAGTAAATTACTTAATATTTTATTTATTTTTGTACCATCTGTAAGTATGGTACTTTGGTTGTCAGAAAGTCCTTTTTTAAAATAAAGAGGTATTTTTTTTTCTTTTGCTTTTATATCAAAAATTGAAAATAATTCAAATAAATTATCATTTAAACATAGTTCTTTTTCAATTGCTTTAACTTGGTTTGTACCAAGTTGTGATATTTCTAATATGTCATCAATAATTCTTAACAATTGATTACCACTATTTTGAATTATTTTTAAATACTGACTTCTTTTTTGGTCTGTTAAATTTGGCATATTTAGGAGATCGGTAAAACCTAAAATACCATTCATAGGCGTGCGAATTTCGTGAGACATATTGTTAAGAAACTCGGTT
This sequence comes from Bacteroidales bacterium, assembly GCA_029938985.1. Taxonomy (GTDB): domain Bacteria; phylum Bacteroidota; class Bacteroidia; order Bacteroidales; family JAOZQN01; genus JAOZQN01. The sequence goes on from JAOZTW010000763.1 coordinate 1,548, forward strand.
TTTAAGCGATTTCCTTCTTCTGCCTTTTCTTTGGCTTTAATAAGTTCTTGTTCGTTTTGTTTTTGAGTTGAAATATCTCTTAATACGGCGTGAATAATTTTGCTTTGAGCATCGTTCGAAATAGTAGTAAGTAGTACTTCTGCATGGAAAGTGTCTCTATTCTTTTTGCAATGAATCCACTCAAAACGATTGCTTCCTTTTTCAAAAGCTATTTTAATCATTTGATTTGACTTAATTGTAGATTTCATTCCATCAGGTTGATACTCTGGGGACAAATCCGAAGGTTTTGAATTGAGAACTTCCATTTTAGATTTAAAGCCAAGTAAATCTATTAAGGCTTGATTACAATTTGTAAAAACTCCATTTTCTAAAATTATATAAGCATCTCCTGATTTTTCAAAAAGTTCACGAAATTTTTCTTCACTTTTTAATAAACTTTGTTCAATTTTTTTTCTTATTGTAATATCATGAACAGTAACATACATTATTGTTGCTCCATTCAAAACAATAGGAGAAGCATAAACTTCAACATTTCTAATTTCGTTGTTTGCTAATTTGTGTTTAAATTGAAAATTATTAGATTTATTTTTTAGTGCATCACTCATTAACTTACTTATTTCATCTAACGATAAGATATTAAGTTCATCTATAGTTTTACATAATAGTTCTTTTTTTGGATAGCAGTAAAAATTTATTGCAGCAAGATTAGCATTAACAATTTGCTTCGTTTGTGAATTAACTTGCAACATAATTGCTTTATTATTTTCAAAAAAAAGTTTTAAATTGTCTTCATTTTCTCTTAAAACAATTGTTTTGCGAAGTTTTTCAATCTCTTTCTCTAACTCCTGATAAGAAGGTTTTTTTTTCATTCAATAAAATAATACTTTTTAAACATAATAAAAATGTAACTCCAAGCTCCAGCTTGGAGAAACTAAGAATTGTAGCAGACTCTACTAACAAATTACTTGATTCGTTGTCTATTCGCTAATTTTCCAAACTGGAACTTCCTGTTTTTATAAACAAAACTTGAATTATTGTATAGAAAGCTATTTTCTAATTAAAAATTTGGCATTTTTCACGAATATCAATTTCTTCGTTATTTTTGAAATATTAAAATACTCATTTACAAAGGTAAACTTTAATTCTAATATTTCA
>JAOZTW010000764.1 GCA_029938985.1 Bacteroidales bacterium
CTACAACTATCTAATAATCTGGTAAATATGAAGGCAAAAACTTTAGTTACTTATTATCAAGCAGGGTTTGTTTATAAAAAAATAAAGCCTTAACTAAGTCTTTATTTTTTTTATGAACAAACCCTGTATAAGTGAAAATATTTTTTAACTTTGACAAATTTTTTTTTAGTTAAAAAGAAGCATTTTCATTTTCACTTAAAATAATATTTATAAATAAATAAAAATTTAAAATAATGTGTTCGATTTTAGGAGTATTTAGTAATCAAGAAAGTGTAGATTCATTAAGAGATCAGGCGTTAAAAATGTCTCGCAAAATGCGACATCGTGGTCCTGATTGGTCAGGAATTTACGCAAACGATAAAGTAATTTTAGTTCACGAACGTCTCTCTATTGTAGATGTAGAAAACGGTGCTCAGCCCTTGTATTCAAACGATAAAAAAACTGTTCTGGCGGTTAACGGAGAGATATATAATCATAGAGAGCTCAAAAAAACAATGAAATACGATTTTACAACTAATTCAGATTGTGAAGTAATTATTCCGTTGTACAAAGAAAAAGGGACAGATTTTTTAAACGACTTAAACGGAATTTTTGCATTTGTGCTTTACGATGTAATAGAAGACAGTTATCTTATTGTTAGAGACCCAGTTGGAGTAATTCCGCTTTATTATGGTCGTGACGAAAATGGGGTTTTGTATGTAGCTTCGGAAATGAAAGCACTTACAAAATATTGCAATACAATTAATGATTTTCCTCCAGGTCATTTTTGGGACAGTAAAATAGGTAAAATACAACGTTATTACAACAAAGATTGGTTTGATTATGAGAATGTGAAAAATAATTCTACAAAAATAGCTGACATAAAAAAAGGTTTGCACGATGCTGTGCATCGCCAATTAATGTCTGATGTACCTTATGGAGTTTTACTTTCGGGAGGCTTAGATTCTTCAATAATTTCGGCTTTGGCAAAAAAATATGCAGCCAAACGTATTGAAAGTGAAGATAAAAATGCAGCTTGGTGGCCTCAATTACACAGTTTTGCGGTTGGTTTAAAAAATTCGCCCGATTTATTGGCAGCAAGAAAAGTAGCCAACAAAATAGAAACTATTCATCACGAAATTAATTTTACTGTTCAAGAAGGTTTTGATGCGCTTAGAGATGTAATTTATCATTTGGAAACCTACGATGCTACCACAATTAGAGCCAGCACGCCAATGTATTTAATGGCAAGAGTAATAAAATCTATGGGTATAAAAATGGTGTTGAGTGGCGAAGGTGCCGATGAGATTTTTGCTGGTTATTTGTATTTTCATAAAGCTCCAAACGGCGAAGAATTACACAAAGAAACTGTAAGGAAAATAGAAAAACTTTATAAATACGATTGCCTGAGAAGTAACAAATCAATGGCAGCATGGGGTGTAGAAAGCCGTGTACCATTTCTCGATTTAGAATTTTTAGACATAGCAATGCGTTTAAATCCGACCGACAAACTACCAAGTAAAGATAAAATGGAAAAGTACATTCTGCGTCAAGCATTTGAAGACTACTTACCAAAAGAAATAGCTTGGCGACAAAAAGAGCAATTCTCCGATGGAGTTGGTTACTCTTGGATAGACGGCTTAAAAGAAAAAGCCGATAAAGAAGTTACAACACAACAAATGGAAAATGCGAAATATAAGTTCCCTTTAAACACGCCACGCAATAAAGAGGAGTATATGTATCGTTCAATTTTTGATAATATTTTTGCTAATAATGAAGCCGCAAAATGTGTACCTTTTGAAAAATCTGTGGCTTGTAGTACTGCAATAGTTTTTGAGTGGGACAAAACATTGCAAAATATTATAGACCCTTCAGGACGAGCTGTACAAAGCGTACATGCACAAAGCTACAAATAAATTGGTTATTTATTTAGGCATATTAAAATAAATAATTGACAATTTTAAATGAACATATTTTTGGTTTTACAATTCAATAAATATAATAATGTCAGGATATTTGCATATTTTTTTGAAGAAGTAAAAAGTAAAAAGAACAAGTTTAAATCACCAATTATTTGTTTTAATATGCCTTATGCAAATATTTCGCCTTGGCTAATACAAAAATCGCCTCTTAAAAAAGTGTCGTTTATATATGATTAGTGAAAATGAAATAATAAGTAACTCCAGATTACGTTGTTTTTTTGTTCTTCTATTATTTTAACAAATCTGGGCTACCCACTTAAAGTTGGACAAAAAAAATCCTTTACCAAAGTTTGGAACTTTGGCAAAGTTGTGGCTATCACGTATATACTGCGAGTTCCAACTTTGTCAAAGTGAAAAAACTTTGACAATGCAGAAGTTTTATTATAATAAAATCCAACTTTACGTGGATAGTCAAAATTTATACTCAGAAATAACTCTAAAAATAGACAAAGAAATTAACTCTTTAATTGTATTATAAAATTGTGGTTTTGGCAGATTTTGTGAGTTCTGATACTTAATTAATAGGCTTATTTAAAGCTATAAGAAAGATGAAATAAATACGACAAAATCCTAATTTATTATTTAACTATTAGTTAGTCACTAAAGTTTTTGCCTTCATAATAATCAGATTATTAGATAGTTGTAGTTATTTAGTGAAAACATAACACCCAGATAATCAATATATTAAGTTTTTACAAATAACACTTAATTAGCATACTGTAAGCATTTTACAAGT
>JAOZTW010000148.1 GCA_029938985.1 Bacteroidales bacterium
TTCTTTTGAATTTTATCTTCTTCAAAAAAATAAGCAAATATCTTGATATTATTAATAATAATTGAAAAACTTTTGAAATTCAACTGATTTTTATTCCCAAATTATATTTCCTTTTTCATCAATATAAATACATTGAGAAGTACCTTGCAGTTTAATAAGATCGCCTATTTCTGTAATTTCAATATATAATTGTTCTGCTATTTCTTTACCTGTGTAATCATACAAACCTATCTGACTATTAATAGTATAAACAGCATGACCATTTTCAAAATCAGATAACATATCCACGGTTGGCAAAAGAATACTGAAACCATTTTTATCAATAACTCCATATTTCCCAAAATCATTTTTTATTATTTTTTGGTAATCCTCTAAATGATTATTTGTATTTTTATGATTTTCAAATTTATGCTCAATTTTTTCTCCTTTTGTATTTATGTAATATTTATTTAAATCAACATCAAGAACTATTGCCACACTGTCAACAAAATCTAAGCAACGTGCAAATTTTGGTTTAATTTCAATTCCCTCATTACTAACATATCCATAAAATTCTCCTTTTTTTACTTTAGCCATTCCACAACTAAACTCTCCAATACTATTATATTTATTTGCCCTCACAATTTTTTCCCCATTTGTATTAAACAAAACAGGTTTATTATTTTTATTTAAAACTCTAAAAATATTATTTACAGCATCAAAATCAATGTCGTGATATTTGTAAGCTGTAATATTTTTGCCCTTTTTATTGATAACAGCATAATTTTTGTTTTTACGGGCAAAGGCAATTTCTCTTTCATAACTGGTACAATGTTTAAATTTTGGTTTTACTACAAAGTTCTCATTAGTATCAATATATCCATATAAATAATCTATTTTATTAATTCCAATCCTCTTTGTTTGAACACAAGCCCTACCCGATTTAAAGTTTCCTGCATTCAAGTATTTTGGTTTAATAACTATATCTCCTCTTTTATTAATAAAACCATAACCACCATCTTCATAAAACAAGGCAAAACCCTCACTAAATTCATTAGTTTTGGTAAAAGCCTGTTTAGAAATAAATTGATATGAAGACGAATTTATATATTGCCATTTGTCTTCATCAATTTTTACTGTTGCTCGGCCATCAACAAAATTGGTTGCAAATAAATAAATCGGTTTTACTACCTCTATTCCGTTTGTGTCAATAAATCCGCTACGTGGCTCATTATTAAAAGTTTTAAATAGCATTTTATTATTTTCGGAAAGATATTGAATGCTATCAAATGTAATTGGTACAATTATTTTTTGAAAATTATCTATTAGCCCCCACTTGTTCTCTAATTTTACAGCAAAAAAATGTCCTTTTTTGTTACCTAAATATTTGATTTTGTCATATTTAAAATCAACAATTTGATTATTTAGTGTATCTATTACTCCAATTTTATTTCCTTTTTTAGCTTTAATAAAATCATTTTCTACCCAATAATCACTATAGGGTTGTTTTTTAAAATATGATAAATTATCGTAATTAAATGTAACCAACTCAGAGCCTTGTGGGTTTATTAATCCCCATTTATTGTATTTATTTAGTGCAATATATTTACCATTATGTTGCTTTTGAATAAATTTATATTTTGGTTTTATTAGATATTTTCCGTTGGTATCAATTACTCCCCAAATACCGTTTTTTACTTCGTTTTGGTATTCAAAAACACCATTTACATTCAAATTAAAAGATGTTATTTTTTCGTTGTTATACAGCTTTCCATTAACTGCAATTCTTGTACTACCATCTTCAAAATCATCAATATATCGTGGCTCATTCTCTCCAATGCAATGCCCTTTTTTATTTAATAAAATACACAAACCATTTTCTATATATGCTCTCATAACATTTGATTTTTCGAAATCTTTAATATTAAATTCAGAAAAATTACAAGTTAAAATTTCTTTTCCCGTTTCCATATTAACAATACCATATCCTGTATTATCTTGCTCGCCATGAACTAACACAAGGCTTGTTTCGCTAAAATAATTCTCAGTATAACTATCATATTTATAATCTATTAGTTGTGCATTGTCGGCACTAAACAAGCCCCAATAATTTTGTTCATTATTCAAATCTTGCTTCCAAAATGATTTTTCTTTTTGCTCATAAACTTGATAGGAAAAAAAATTTAAAAGTTCCATTTGCTCTACAAATTTTCCTTTTTCATCAATATTAATAAGTGTATAACTTGTGTCTTTGTTCAAATTTACAAAACTTTGTTCAATAGTTATTTTGTTTTTTATATAAAGAGTGTCCAATAATTTTTCGCCATAAATATTTGACACACCGTAAGAACTTGAATAAACAAAAAATATAAATTTGTTATTTGTAGGGATAATACTTTTATAATCCAAAGGTATTACCAACTCTCCATTATAATTTACAGCTCCAACTTTATTATTTTTTTCAACCAAAATTAATTCATTTGACAACACCGACATTGTGTCATATTTTAGTTTAATCAAATTTTCGCCAGTAGAGGAATACAAACCATATTTTTTTTTGTTACTCACAATAAAGGCTTTGTTACTTGCTACTTCAATAGACGAATATTTTTGTGGTACTATTTCTTTATCATTTATAGAGACAACACCTTTTTTGAATTTTTCTTTAACAACAAGAAACGAATCTGTTAGATGATTCATATATTTGTATTTTGGAGGAATTAATAATTCTCCTTCGGTGTTTGCAAACCCAAAAGTTTTGGAACTATATATAAAAAAAGTTTTATAATTGGTAATATAAATTTCAGAATATTTTGTATCCAAAGTTTTTTTGCCTGCCTTGTTGTAAATTCCATAGGAATTATTTTCTTTAACAATAAAATTTTTTCCTCTCATAATTACTTGTTGATACAATGCAGGAACAATTAGTTTTCCTTTTTGGTTATAATAGCCATAACCTCTATCATCTAACACTAAATAACCGTCTCCCAAAGAACTTATATCTTCAAATTCTAATGGTAAAACCAATTCTCCTTTTTTGTTGAAAGCTCCCTTTAAACTGCGATTCGACACACTAATAAATGTTCGTTCAATTTCAATATTTTTGTATATCATTGGAACTATTAAATTCAGGTTTGCATCAAACAAACCTTCTCTATTGTCTTTAAAAATAATATAATAATAGCTTGGATTGCTTATGCTATTAAAAAAAATATTTGTTATATCAGAAGGTTCTTTTTCAGACATAAATCTTTGAAGATTAGAAATAGAATCTGCGTCAAATTTTTGGTTCGTATTTGTTGAGCTATTATGTAATATTAATTTATCTTTGTTGAAGTAAAAATATTGATTTGAATTAATTTGTTTAAAAAAGCTATTTCTTTTACAATCAATTTTTGTTTTATCATTGGGATTAAACAAATATTTTTTCTTTCCTTTTGAGAGATAAATAATTTTTTCGTTACAAACTTTAATATCAGAATATTCAATATCTGTTATTGCATTTCCTTGGAAATCAAAAATCCCATAATTTTTATATTTTTTTGCAACAATATATCCATAATCATAAATTTTAATATTGTGATATATAGCAGGTAATACAGTATGTCCTTTTTTATCTACAACTCCAAACTTAGCTAATTTGTTGGTTTTGTATAAGTTTTGTGAAAACGAATTTGAAGTAACAATTACAATTAAGAAATATAAAATATAAATTTTTTTCATAAGATTATTATTATTAGTTTTATTTTACAAACAGTGTATCTGGCAACTAAAGCGTTAAGTATTAGGTGTGTATGAAAATGTTAGTTCCATTTTTTCGTTAAAAAACAAAAAAACTCTTTAAGGTTTTTCAAACACTTAAAGGATTTTTTGAATTAAAATAAAACTAACTTTTTCCAAAACACTAATTTTTTAACACCTTAGCAAAGCCCTGATTCTGCAACTAAAGTTGCAACTACAGCACGCCCAGTAGTTGTTTGATTAATTAAAGCAAAAACAAAATCCACTGAATTTCAACCGTTTTTCCATTGAATTTCAACTGAATTTCAACTGTTTTTATTTCCAAATCACCTCACCTGTTTTATTAATATAAATACACTGGGAGGTGTTTATTAGTTTTATTAGGTTTCCTGTTTCAATAATTTCGATAAATGTATTGGGGGCAAGCTGTTTTCCTGAGCAATCGTACAAACCAGTTTGAAGGAAAAGAGTATAAATTGCATGATTATTATTAAAATTATATAATTTATCTGTTTTTGGTTCTATTAAATACGAACCTTTATTATTTATCATTCCATATTTTTTGTTTTTTAACCTAACAATTGCTTTTCCGTTTTCATATTTGTTGGCTTCTAAGAACTGTTTATCTATAGTTTGCTTTGTTGTTGTATTAAAATAATAGTATCTTTTGTTTTGGTAAACAAGCGAGTATTTTTCAAAATTATTTAAGTATTTATTTCGTATATTTTCATCTTCAACTTTTTTTCCATTTTTATTTATACAAAAAGTATTTTTTTGCATATCAGTAACCATTGCAATAGAGTCAATAAAATTTTTGCATTTTTTATATTTTGGTTCAATTTCTAAACCTTTTTTATCAACAAAACCAAACATTTTATCTTTTTTTATAACAGCAAAACCACTTGAAAAAGCATTTGCTTTTTCATATTTTGGTTCAATAATTAGCTCGCCTTTAGTGTCAATGTATCCATACATCTTTTTCTTTTTTACGATTGCCAAGCTATCCGAAAAATTTTCTATTTTATTAAATTTTCCTTCTCTAACCAATTTTTTTCCATCAGCATTAAATAAAGCGTACTTTTTATTATTTGTAATTCCTAAGCTAACATCATAATCTTTATTTAAAACAAATTTTTTGTATTTATAACCCGTTTTTGTCTTTCCTTTTTTATTAATAATTGCATATTTTTTTCTTTTTCGCACAAAAGCAATTTCTCCATTAAAATCGCTACATTTTTTATATTTCAGCTTAATTTTCAAAGTACCATTTGTGTCAATATAACCATATTTTGATTTCGATTTTAAAAACAATTTTTTTGGTTGTTTTGTTTTCACATAAGCCATGCCTGAGTTAAAATCGCCAACATCATAAAACTGTGGTTCAATAAGTAACTCCCCTTTTGTATTAATAAAACCCCATAATTTTCCTTTTTTAACGGCAGCAAAACCATCACTAAAATCTCTTACTTTATTATAAACAGAATCAGTTATCAAGTTGTAGGAGCTGTTTATAAACGACCACTTTTTTTTGCCAAGTTCCACTCTTGCAAAACCTTCGCTAAAATTTTCTACTTTTACATAAATAGGTGTAACCACTGCTACTCCGTTGGTGTCAATAAATCCGCTACGAGGTTTTAAATTAAATGTTTGAAACATCAATTTATTGTTTTTATTGAAATATTGAATGCTGTCAAATTCTATGGGAACAATTATGTTGTCCGAAATATCTACAACACCCCATTTTTTGTTTTTACAAACGCCAAAAAAATGCCCTTTATCGTTTCCAAAATATTTTAAATCATCATATTTGTAATCAATAATTTGTTGGTTCGAAGCGTCAATAACCCCCCATTTTTTTCCTTTTTTGGCTTTCAAAAATTCAATATCAATCCAATGATGAATATCTGGTTGTTTTGTAAAATATTTAATTCCATCGTATTCAAAATCAATTAATCTGTTTTCATATTTATCAATTACACCCCATTTCCTTTTATTGTTTTGTGCAATATATTGTTTTTTAAACTGTTTTTGAATAAACAAATAACTTGGTTCAATTAAATATTTTCCATTCTCATCAACAACACCCCATTTTCCCTCAACTAATTCATTATAACCTTCAGCATGAGTTCCATTTACATTCAAATGATATATGTTTCTTTTTTTTTTAATTATAAATCTTCCATCAAAAGCTATTCTTGTGTTAAAGTCAGTAAAATCATCTATATATGCAGGTTTTTTTAAAACAGAAGTTCCGTCTTTATTTATTAAATTGCATGTACCATAATTAATTACAGCTCTAAATACATTTGCCGAATCTAAGTCGGTAGTTATAAGTTCGGAATAGCTACAAGTTTGCATTTCTCTTCCTATACTCTGGTTTACAATACCATAACGATTATTTAAAACAGTCATTACAAGATTGGAATCGTTAATAAAATTTGGATAATAGTTCTCAAATTTATAGTCAATAAGGATTCTATTATTTGTACTAATCAAACCCCAGAATGCGTCATATTTTATTGATTTTTTATAATATTGCCAAAAGTTTTTTTTATTTTCTCCCAGTACTCTAACTGGAAAAAAGTTTCTTAATTCTAATTTTTCAATAAATTTTCCTTTTAAATCAATACTTACAACAATTATTGTAGTATCCATTTTTACTGTTATATATTCTTGATATGTTTTTATTTTTAATTGCAAATAAAGTGTGTCTAATAATATCTCTCCATAATTATTAACAACACCAAAAAGATTTGTATTTACATCTTCTATTTGTTTTGTTTTTGTAGAGTACGCAATTGTGTCTATTTTACAATTTGATTTTGTATAATAAATATTTTTATTACTTGTAGTTGTAATATTTTTATAAACTATTGGTATAATTCCTTTTCCATTATAATTTACTGCACCATATTTATTGTCTTTTTTTACCTTAATTAACTTGTCTGACAAAACTGTCATTTTATCAAACTGTGGTTTAATTAATATTTTCCCAGAAAGTGATGCTAAACCATATTTTTTATTTTGTTTTATAAAAAATAATTTATTATTTATAAAGCTTATTGCAGAATATTTTATGGGAATTATTATTCTCCCATTTTTATTTACGATTCCTGTTTTTCCATTATTTCTTACTTTTAAGAACTTGTCATTCAGATATGTAATACCATCATATTTTGGCTTTATACATATATTTCCCACAGAATCAACAAATCCTACTTTATTATTTTTATATATTTTGAAATTATTATTTGTAACAGAAATAATTTCAAAATATTCAATAGGAACAACAAGTTTGCCTTTACTATTATACAATCCAAAAGCACCATTTGAAACCAAAATAAGACTATTTAAGTTACTAATTTGTTTATATATTATTGGTATAATTAATTTCCCTGTATTATCATAAGCACCAAAATCTGTATATGTAGAAGTTTGTCGCCAACCATAATTATTGAAAATTTCTGTTTTAGCAACTATAAATATTGCAAAAATAATGTCATAATTTATTTTAACATAGTTGGTTGGAATAAAAATATTCAAATTTTCATTTAGCAAACCTATCTTTCCTGATTTATAAGTATAATAAAACTTTTCTGCTTCTAACTTGCTCTCAAATATTCCTGCTATATTATTCGTTTGTGTATTTTCTTGAAAGGTAAAAATATTTGAAATAGAATCTAAATCAAACTCTTTTGAGACATCTGTAGTTTTGTTGTATAATATTAGTTTTAAGTTTTTATGAAAAATATATTCATTTATAGAAATATTTTTAAAAAAACTGTTAGATGTACAATTTATTTTTGTGTTGTTGGTAGGGTTAAATAAAAGGATTGTGGAGTCTTTGTACAAATAAATATTTTTTTCAGAACGTATTTTTATTTTGTCATATTCAAAACTTGTTAAAGGGGTGGCTTGTAAGTCAAAAACTCCGTATCCATCTGCATCTTCCACTATTATGTATCCAAAAGGAGATATTTTTACGTTATTATATCTCCTTTGGAGAATTATATTTCCTTCTTTATCAATAACTCCCCATTTTCCATTTTTATTTACCTCCATTAAATTTTGAGAGAACAAGTTTAAAGTTAAAAATAACATAAAAATAAATACAAAAGGTGTTTTCTGCATGGAGTTTTAAATAAGTGGTTTTATTAAAAATTTATTGAAAATATTGGCATATTTCACAAGTACAAATTTTTGCATTATTTGTGAAACATGCCAAAACAGGAAATTATTGTAATCTATAAACTTGCAATTACTTCTTCTAATTCATCAACAGAATTTAATACTGTTTCTGACTCATTTAGAATAAATTTGTGTTCTTTTTTTGCACCATCTACCGAGGCTTTAAAATCTTTGGCGTTTAATGTTGCAACTTTTCCTCCTGGTAAAATTGCAAGTAATTTATTATCCTCTGTTTTTAAAAAATTAAAACGTTTAAAAGTATATTCTGTGTATTGTATTACAACTGAATTATTTGCTGTAATTAAAAATACGGATAAGTTTTCTACATCGTATAATTTTCCACCATTGTCAATAGAAAAACTTGCCATTATTTTTGTGCTTAGCGGAGATTTATATACTCTATCGTAGTTATACATTCCCATTTCCGATATTCTTTTAGTTCGTTTTACAGGAGCATTTGCATTTGTTGAACTATTTTCTTTATAAACATTTAAAGCATCTTGATAATTTTTTTCAGAAAAAGCAGGTGCCACCATTAATTTGTGTGTTTTGTTGCCAGTAGTAATTTCTAATAAATAATTTCCTTTGTCTGCTTTTTTCAGTTTTGATTTTGTAACTTTTTTAGAAAAAATTCCACCTACCTCTTGGGGTGTTTTTTCTCCCATATATTTCCATATAATATTTTTATAAACTTTCAATTCTGGAAATAAATTATAGTCAGCTTTAATCTGAATTACAATATCGTTAAGTTGGTCTAATTTAGTTGGTTTTAAAGCATTAAATTCAACATCATTAGTTTCTTCTTTTTTTGCTTGAGAATTACTTTTGTAATCCCATGTTCCGCCTTGGTCGTCATTATATTGATAAAAACCATAATTTCCTGATGTGCGAGAACCAAAAGTAACACTAATTTCTTTTCCCTCTTTCAAAAACAATTCTTTTCCATTTCCAAATGCAGCTATTTCAAACATACCAGCTGTTTGAAAATCATTAGAAACTCCAGCACTATCATAACGCATATTTACTTGTGAGCTAATTATTTCGGCTGGCGATACAATTTCTCTGTATTTTACAGTTGCCTCGCCTTTAAAATGAGTACCATCCTCATATTCAAAAGCATTGGCTGGAATAGAAATTTCGCTGTTGTCTTCATAAACAAGTAGTTTGTCTTCGGCATTACTAACTTGATAGGTTTTAAACTCAACATCAATATCAAGTTTTGTAGATTCTATCTTTGTTTTTTCTACTTCGCTTGTACTTTTGGTGTCAACATTGCTATCTTCTTCTTTTTGATTTGAGTTTGTATCTCCGCACGAATACAACACTGTAATAATTAGAATACTAAAAATAACTGAAATCAAATTTTTCATAATAATTTATTTAGGGTTAAAAATTGTAATTAAATTAAAATATCTAATAAACAATACATGTTCTCAAGTTTAAACAACTGATATTCACAAAATATAAACATGTTTTCACAACAGAACACTTAAATTCAATAATTAATAAACGAACTATAACGATAATTATTATAAAAAGTTACAGTTTATGTGAAAAAATGGACATGTTTCATATTGTAAAAAACTTTACATTTTATTAGTGTATTAAGACTTAAGGCATATCAAAATAAATAATTAACCATTTAAGCGATGTTCTTTTGAATTTTATCTTCTTCAAAAAAATAAGCAAATATCTTGATATTCAGACCTCAAAAACTTCAATCTAAAATCAGAGCTATACACTTGATTGTTAATA
>JAOZTW010000765.1 GCA_029938985.1 Bacteroidales bacterium
GTTTCCAAAATCGGTAAAAAAGTGTAAAGTATATTTACTGTTTATGAAACATGCCAAAATCATTTTATTTTATTGATAATTGCTTTAAGTTCATTGATTTTCATTGCAGGTCTTTTTAAATGTATCATTGAATGACAATTTGGACAAATAGGAATTAAATTATTAATTGGATTAAGTTCATGTACTTTATTTATTTCACTTAATGGGTTTAAATGATGAACATGTATAAAATCTTTTCCAAAATTGCCATATATTTTTTCAAAATTAAATCCACAAACTGCACAGTCATAACCATGTTCATTTAAACATATTTGACGTGCATGAGGATTTCTTTCATATCTTGAAATTACAGTTTCTATTTTACTTCCTTCTAAAACCTGCTTAGACCTTGAATCACTGATAAAATAATCTGAAAAATACTTTTTATTATTTAAGTGATTAAAACCATACTTTTTCAAGTTCATTAGCAATTTCATCATTAATTATGATACCAGAACTCGAAGGAAACCAATTTGAATAATTGCTAAATGGCTTATTTGAAACAAGTAAATCTGCTGATAATATATCTTGCTCTTTGGGGTTTATAATTACATCAAAATTAATCATTACATAATTTGCTAATTTATCTTTTGACTTGTCCCAATGAGTATCCTGATAAATATCAGATGTAGTGTATCCAGAAGCTACTATTCCTTTTGGTTCAATACCAAGATGCATCAAAAAAACTCTATCACCAGTTTTAATTGTATGTTTAGAATTTCCACAGCTCCATGAATCCTGGAAAACTCCCTGTTTTTGCAATTTTAAAATATCATCGTTTATTGTTTCCCATTTCCAATTTTCTGGATTCCATGTTAATAAATATGTTTTCATAATCATTATTTTTTTAGTAAATTTATATTATTTTATATTTTAATTCATTTTCAATTCTTTAATTAGCCAATTTAGTTGACTTTCTGCATCATAAAAAGTACATAATTACAACTATTATAAAAAGCAAAGTTACATAATAATACCAAAAAACCAAAATATTTATTAGTTAATTATTATAGGTTTTCATATTAAAACTCTATTTGCTGTTATAATTTTCACAAAATATATTGTTTACTAATTTATAATAAATAGATTTATTTTCAATATTTAAAAACGGCATAAATATGTTCTTTGAATGTTATATTCTTCTATTATTGTGTTAATTATAGTTTCTACTGGTTCAATTTTATTTATTATTCCAGATATTTGTCCAATTTCGAGTTCTCCGTTTTGCAAATCACCCTCAAACATTCCTTTCTTGGGTCTTCCTTTTCCTAATAAATCAATAAGCTCTTCTCTTGTAGCTCCTTTATTCTCATAGTCTTGAACTATTTTTGTAAAATCATTTTTTATCAATCTAACAGGTATTACTTTTTTTAGAGATAAAATTGTGTCTCCATCTTTAGTTTCAATAATTGCTTTTTTAAAATTCTCGTGTGCCGAGGCTTCAACCGAAGCAACAAATAGACTACCTATTTGTACGCCATCTGCTCCAAGTGCCATAGCAGCAAGCATTCCAGCACCAGTGGCAATTCCTCCTGCGGCTAACAGCGGAATATTTATTGCTTGCCGTACTTGTGGGATTAAAGTCATTGTAGTATTTTCATCAAAACCATTGTGTCCACCTGCTTCAAAACCTTCTGCCACAACGGCATCTACTCCAGCTTCTTCCGATTTTTTTGCAAACTTAACATTAGAAACAACATGAACAACCTTGATATCATGTTTTTGAAAAAATGAAGTATATTTTTTGGGTGTACCTGCTGAGGTAAATACAATTGGTATTTTTTCTTTAATAATTATGTCAATCAATTGATTAATTTGAGGATATATTAAAGGCAGGTTTACACCAAAAGGTTTGTCAGTTGCTTTTTTACATTTTGTTATATGTTCCTGAAAAACATCGGGATACATAGAACCAGCACCAATTAAACCCAAACCACCAGCATTACTCACAGCTGATGCAAGTCGCCAACCACTACACCAAATCATTCCGCCTTGAACAATCGGATATTTTATTTTAAAAAGCTTTGTTATTTTATTCATATTTTATAAATTTTTGAAATTCAGTTAAAAAACAATGGAAATTCAGTTGAAATACAGTTGAAATTCAACCGAATTTCTATTGTTGTATTAACTTTGCAAAATCAAAGTAGTTACAACGCTATCACTCATGTAATTGAAAAAACTAAAGTTTTGTCTATCTTGCAAAATCAAGACAGTTAAAACTCAAATATATTTATTAACAATTAAATTTTTAGTTGTGTTTACCTTGCTAAATCAAGGCAGATACAACTATCGCATGTATTATCAACTTTTTAAAAATGTTGTGTTTACCTTGCTAAATCAAGGCAGTTACAACTATCGCATGTATTATCAACTTTTTAAAAATGTTGTGTTTACCTTGCAAAATCAAGGCAGTTACAACTTTCTTTAAAATAATCATTAAAAATTTTGGGTTGTGTTTACCTTGCAAAATCAAGGCAGTTACAACATTATAAATAAAAATAATGACAAAATTTATGTTGTGTTTACCTTGCAAAATCAAGGCAGTTACAACCAAACCGTGCGATTACTACAATTAAAGTGTGTTGTGTTTACCTTGCAAAATCAAGGCAGTTACAACACCTATTGAAGGTGGTATATTAAAAT
>JAOZTW010000766.1 GCA_029938985.1 Bacteroidales bacterium
TGATATTATTATATTTATTGAATTGGTAAAAATAAAAATAACATCGCTTAAATTAGTTAATAGTTTATTTTAATATGCCTTAGATATTTATTCTGTAAAAAAGTTATATTTTTGCAAAAGACAATGCTTTTAAATTTTTATAAAAAAAAAAAATGCACACAGAAACTATAAAACAAACAAAAGAAAATAAATTTAAGATTCCAGATAAATTTGTATATGAGATTCTTGATGGAATACCAATTTATTATAAAAATTATGAAGAAGTGCTTAATAATAACAAAAAATTTCAAGAAATTATGGGAAGTAGTATCTTACAGTCGTTATTAATTGATAGCATTATTATGTTTCTTCACGAAAATTTGGATAGAAAATTATTTAAAATTGCGTCTAACGAACTTGGTTTACATATATCTTCTAAAAATAATCTTGCGGCAGATATTGCTATCTACGAAAAAACTATGTTGAAAAACTACGATATTAATAATAAATATGCAGAAATTCCTCCAAAAATAATTATAGAAGTGGATACAAAAGCCGATTTAAGTAACTTTGATGAAACAATGGATTATATAGACGAAAAAACTAAAAAATTATTAGACTTTGGTACAGAACAGATTATTTGGATATTAACTAAATCAAAAAAAATAATTTTAAGTACAGAAAAAACAAACTGGACAATAGCCGACTGGTCTTTAAATATTGAAATAATAGCAAATATTTATTTTAATTTAGAAAAAATTATCAAAGAGGAAGATTTAATAAAAATATAAAATGAAATTATTAAAACCAAAAAAATTATCAGAAAATAAAACCGTCGGTTTAATTGCTCCAAGCGGTTTTATAACAAAAGAAATTTTAGAAGATACAATCAATTTTTTTCGAAAATTAGGTTTAAAAACCTACTTTACAAAAAGAATTTTAGAAAAAAAAGGTTATCTTGCAGGTTCGGATAAAAACAGACTTTTAGACTTACACCACCATTTTGAAAATAAAAATGTTGATGCTATATGGTGTGTGCGAGGTGGGTTTGGTGCTACAAGAATTTTACCATATATAGATTATGAATTAATAAAAAATAATGTAAAAATATTTGCGGGATATAGCGATATCACGGCTTTACATTATGCTTTTTTAAAAAAATCTAATCTAATTTCTTTCCATGCACCAATGGGAGTTTCTGAAATAACAAATTATAATTTACAGAATATTAGAAATATTTTGTTTGAAAATAAAAAAGAATTACATCATTTTAAAGATTCTCAAACAGAAAATAATATTGAATACAATTATAAAATAATTAATAAAGGAAAAGCAAATGGGCAACTTATAGGAGGTAATTTGTGTTTAATTACTGCTTTAATTGGCACTGATTATAACATTGATTATAAAGATAAAATCGTTTTCATAGAAGAAATAAATGAAGAGCCTTATAAAATAGACAGAATGCTTACACATCTTTTCCAATCTACTAATATAAAAAAAGCCTCAGCTATTGTAATGGGAGTTTTTAACAAATGTTCAGAAAATAATATTTCTGTAATTCAAGAAAATACATTAACTTTGCATGAATTACTATTAGATAAATTTTCCAATTTTAAAATGCCTGTTATTTATGGGTTTTCGTTTGGGCATATCAAAAATAATTCTATTCTACCATTTGGAGTAAATGTTGAAATTGATACTGACTACAAAAAAATTAAACTTTTAGAAAATGCAACTGTAAACAACAATTAAGAATTAAGAATTGGTTTACACCTTAAATTCAATTATCAAAAAACAAAATTTTAGAATATAATTTTATAAAAATGAAAAAAATAATTTTAATTTCAATATTTCTATCAATAGTATTAATTATTAATGCACAAAAATTTGAAGGAGGTTTAATTGGAGGAATGGCAGCATCGCAAATTGATGGCGATAGACATGCTGGTTTCAATAAAATTGGATTTGAATTTGGTCCTTATGTAAATGTATTTTTAAAAGACTGGCTTGCTATTCAATCTGGAATAAGTTATATTACAAAAGGTTCACATTCTTCGTCTAAACAATCGTATATGAATACTCACTTAGACTATATTCAAGTTCCTGTCTTGTTAGATTTCTATTTTTTTAAACGAATAAACTTCACAACAGGATTAACTTTTGCATATTTATTTAGAGGTTTTATTGATGACGGAGGATCAAGGACCTCTCAAAAAGATGCAGGTATAATAAACTTTAATTTATGCACCTATTTTAGTTTTAACTATAAATTAGGAAAAAATTTAACAGCAAAAATAGCATACAATCAAGGAATAATTCCAAATGCAGGCCTATCAAGAGCTTCTACATTTCAATGGAATAGAACAGTTTGTTTGTCTCTTGTATATAGAATAATAAAAGATAAATAGTTTAAAATGACTATCAATTTTTGGCGTTTTTCATAAGTGTAAAGTATAAGGCATTTTTATTCTTTTAAATACCGCAGTTTACTTATTGTAAATGAGGGTTTTAAAATAATCAAAATAACGCAGTAATTTGCATTTATGAAAAATGCCCAATTTTTACAAGCTCAAATAATTTTATTATCGTAGGTAAAAAAAGAAATTATAACAACGCAAAGATTTGAATTAATAAAACAAAAGCTAACAAATAAAAAAAATGTCAATATTAAAAGAAAAAGAACAAAAGCAAGC
>JAOZTW010000767.1:0-1146 GCA_029938985.1 Bacteroidales bacterium
AATAGTACACCCTGGTGGAAAATTAGTTATAGATGGTGGCACTCTCACAAACTCTTGCGGAGATATGTGGCAAGGCATAACTGTACTTGGTAACAAAAATCTATCACAATATCCAACAGGAAATCAAGGTTATGTTCGTGTAAACAAAGCAACTATAGAAAATGCCAAAACAGGTATTTATAGTCAAAACGGCGGAATAGTTTTATCTAAAAATTCCAATTTTACCGACAATATTATTGATATTAAAATTGAAGACTATAAGCAAGGAGAAAACAATCGTAGTAGAATAAAAAATTGTGAATTTACTACTACCAATAATTTCTATAATTATCATTTCTGTGCCTCAAGCCATGTTTATCTTAGCAACACCAACCGTGTCAATATTTCGGGTAATATTTTTGCTAATGAGGCAAGCGATAGTCAGCCGTTTTCGTTACGAGGAAGAGGTATATTGACTTTAAATTCAGATGTAAACATTGTTTCGGGTTGTCAAATACTAATAGAACCATATTGCCCCGATGCTTATAAACTACCTAATATTTTTAATAAGCTAAACTACGGAATAGATATAAGAGGCGACAACAGTTATAGTGCAGTAAACATAGATAATAATGAATTTTTGGAATGTAAAACAGCAATTATATCCAGTTCTAACCAAGCCGTTATCACTCGCAATAATATAACGCTTGTCAATCCAACAAATACAAATTATCCGGTTGGTATTTATCTTGCAAACTGTACAGGTTATCAGGTAGAAGAAAATAATATTTCAACATCTAATTCTTTTACAACCAACAGAACAATTGGACTTGTGGTGCGTAACTCTGGCGAAGCACCAAATGAAATATATAAAAATTCGTTTAATAACTTATACATTGCTTGCGAAGCATTAGGAAACAATGGAGTGAGAAATAGTTTTAAAAAAGGCGGTTTGCAATTTTTGTGCAATAATTTTGAAAATGTAGGTACAAGTATTTATGTTTCTGAATATATTCCAAGTAGTGGCGACACAATAATTATTGAAGACCCAACTATATTGAAGACAAAAGACTGGGAATATGGAATTGCAGAGTATCAGGGTAGTGCAAAATTACCTGCTCAAAATACCTTTATAAATACGGAGCGTGGAATAGCAAATTATCAGGC
>JAOZTW010000767.1:1246-2671 GCA_029938985.1 Bacteroidales bacterium
ATTTAAGCCAAACCTTCGTTTCCAACGACTGTCCTTCTCATTTAAGCAATGGTTTACCCACAGAAGAGGAATTATATAGACTAAAAAACAGCATTGCAACAAAACAAGATTATTTGCAAGAGCTAACAGATGCAGGAGAAACAGAAGAGACAGTTTATAGTATTCAAACCGCAAATCCTGAAGACGGTAACAATCTACGCAAGTCTCTATTAAAAACATCTCCAACACTTTCAGATACAGCAATGGTTAGTTCGGTTGGTATAGAATCGGTTTTGCCACCAGTAATGCTTGCTCAAGTATTATCAGCAAATCCACGTTCAGCTAAATCCGACAAAGTACTTAATGCCCTCACCCAACGAGAACATCCACTTCCTCCACCATTTATGGACGAAATTTTACTTGGACGAGATACCTTATCCGAAATTGAAATTGAAACATCAAATTTAGGTCAATACAAATCAGAACGTAGTAGCTTAGTAAACAGTTTTACACATAAACTACGTACCGATACTGTTTCGGAAACAGCTACCGAAGAATTAATTTCCTTTTTATCTTCCGAAAACAGTTTGCAAACCGACTATTTATTAGTTGCTTACTACTTGCATTTGCTTGATGTGGATAATGCAGAACTTTTGCTTGCCGATATTCAGAATAAATATGAATTATCTGAAAAACAATATGAGGAGTATAATTTAATAACAGAACTAACAAGCATTCAAGCCGATTTGATAAGAAAAGAAAAAACATATTTTGAAATGGATAGTTTGCAAAAACAGGCAATTTACAATATTGCTCAAAACAACAATCTAACAGTTGGTGTGTCTGCTCAAAATATTATAAGTATGGTAGATAGTACGGAATTTTATTTTGGTGTAGTAATTCCAATCTTTGAAGAAACGGAACAAAAACACACCGAAGTACAAGACAATTCAATATTACTATTTGAACTATCGCCCAAGCTTGCAACCGACTATTTTATTGTAGATTACAATATACCGAAAAAAGATTTTATAAATGCAAAATTTTTGATGTATAATTCAAACAACGAGCAGGTTCTTGTGGTTTCAATAGATAAAAAGGAATATCAATTACTTATAGAAACAGAAAAATACGATGCTGGAGTTTACACTTGCAAACTGTTTGCCAACAACAAAATGTTATCGCAAAAGCAGGTTACAATAAAAGGGAATGAAATAATGTTAAATGATGAGTTAGAAAATCAAAACTCCGAAATTTTCACAATTAATCCAAACCCAGCAACAGATTATTTGAGGGTTCAATACAATCAGCAATCCGAAAATGTTAGAAATTCAAAAATTAGAATAACCGACAACACAGGAAAAATTGTTAAGGAACAATCAATTTCTAATGGTCAATCCGAAATTATTATTTCGGACTTGCCAAACGGCACTTACAATATTAGTC
>JAOZTW010000149.1 GCA_029938985.1 Bacteroidales bacterium
TTATGTCTTGATACAGTAGTCGTAATATTATTGTACAACTTTAAACGGATAACCATTTATTTTTTAAATTGTAAAAAAAGAAAAAAGACACATTTTGGAGCAACTTTTTATTTCATTTTCACTAACCTTATTTTTTGTAATTTATGCTTTTCATAACAAAAATTTGTGAATAAAGCTGGTTGTTTTGTTTTTACAAATGTAACAATTATTTAAAAATAACAAAAACTATTATTAAAATAAACAACTATTTCCATATATTTTTTAAAAAAATAAATGTATCTATATTCTTTATCCATTCGTTATTAACTAATAATGTGGTATTTATTTTGATTTTATAAAAAAGAAATATTTTAAGGCTTTTTTTTATTTTTTACTATCAGTATCTGTCTATTTGAATTTTTCAATAAAAAAAGTAATTATTATATTATTTTTTTTGTAGTAATAAAATTCTTTTATATATTTGCCTCCTAAATTTTATTAACTAATTTAAAAAAATAACTATGGCTTATATAATAAATGATGATTGTACCGCATGTGGCACTTGCATTGATGAATGCCCAGTTGAAGCAATAACAGAAGGAGATATCTATAAAATTGACGCAGATTTATGTACTGATTGTGGTGCATGTGCAGATGTTTGTCCAGTAGAAGCAATTCACCCTGAATAAACAACAATTTAATAAAATGTTAGAAAGCTCCTAAATACTTGGAGCTTTTTTTGTGTATTTTTAGGGATTTTAAAACAAATAAGTAACTAAGTGAAAATGAAATAATAACTAATACCAATCTACTTGTTTAATTGCTCTTTTATTATTTAAAAAATATCATTAAAAAGCTCGCAATATGCAATTATTTTTTGGCATTTTTCATAAATGCAAATTACTGCGTTATTTTCATTATTTTAAAATCCTCATTTACAATAAGTAAACTGCGGTATTTAAAAAATAAATATGCCTTGTGCTTTACACTTATGAAAAACGCCTTTTTTTTGCATTAATAATAATATTAAAAATAACCTCTTTAAAAAATACGTTTAAATACAACTAATTACTCATACAAAAGTTTTTACACATTAGTATTTCTTTAATCTGCTGGTTTGTCGTTTTTTAATTATATCATTGAACCTTTGAATAATTGTATCATTCCTTATCTACTTAATCTTAAACTTTAAATAAATTTCTAACAATTATGAAAAAAACTTTTTTAATATTAATAACAATTATATTTTTAACAAGTTGTTATATGCCAACTTCAATACGCTGTGTATCAAAGCATGCAGATAAATTAGATGGTCGCAAAATTAGAGTTAAAGGTAAGGTTGTAAGCTCGGTACAGTTAGACGATTTACGCCTATTTTATGTTGCAAGCAAAACAGGCAAACATAATATTGCTGTGGTTACAAAGGGGAGTTTTCCTTTTAAAGATGAATATACTGTAGTAAAAGGACGTGTAAAATATGACTTTACACATAACAATAAATACAATATGCCAGTTATTTACGAAACAAGTAAAAAAAAATTCAAATAATGAAAATCGGTTTTGATGCCAAAAGAGCATTTTACAATAGAGCTGGGCTTGGAAATTATAGCCGAAACACGATTCAATATTTATCAAAATATTATCCTGATAATCAATATTTTTTGTTTTCTCCAAAAACAAAAAACTCTATTAATTTTGTTCAAAAATTAAAAAATCATAATTCTAATAGCATAAAAATTGTTTCTCCAACAGGTTTTTTTGAAAAAGAATTTTCGTCATTATGGAGAACTTTTTTAATGAACAAAGATATTAAAAAACATGAAATAGACATTTTTCATGGCTTGAGTAATGAAATACCAAGAAATATTGACTCATCCAAAACTCAATCTATTGTAACTATTCACGATCTTATTTTTCTTCGTTTTCCTGAGCTATACAAGCCAATTGATAGATATATTTATAACAAAAAATTTAAGTATGCCTGCCAAAGAGCCGACAAAATAATTGCAATAAGTAAACAATCAAAACAAGATATTGTTGATTTTTATAAGATTAATCCTAACAAGATAGATATTGTTTATCAAGGCTGTTGTCCTGTGTATTATAAAATGGTTGGAGAAGATAAAAAATTAGCTGTAAAAAAAAAATACAATCTTCCTGCTAAATTTATTTTGAATGTCGGTACTATTGAAAAAAGAAAAAATATTTTTTCAGTAATAAAAGCGATTTATCATGGAAAAATTGATTATCCACTTGTGATTGTAGGAAAAAAAACAGATTATTTGAAAGAAATAAATATTTTTATTGAAAAAAAGAAAATATCCAATAAAATATTATTTTTGCACGATGTTGATTTTATTCATTTGCCCACTATTTATCAAATGTCGTCTTTATTTATTTATCCTTCAATATTTGAAGGTTTTGGAATTCCAATTATTGAGGCGATAAATTCTAAAATACCAGTAATAACCACAAATACAAGCTGTTTGCCCGAGGCAGGAGGTGAACATTCAATTTATGTAGAACCATACAATATAGAACAAATTGCAGATGCTATAAAAAGAGTTTTAAACAATAAAGATGTTGCAGAAAAAATGATTCAAAAAAGTTATACTTTTGTTCAAAAATTTAGAGAACAAAATGTTGCAAATCAATTAATGAAATGCTACTTAGGTTAAATAATAACCATAAAATTGCTTCTTTATGAATTAAAAGAACTTAGGAAACTGCGTCATTATTTTCCAATTTTTAGAAAATAAAGTTGTAACTTTATGTTAAGGAATGATACAATTATTCAATGGTTCAATGATACAATTATTTTTACTTGGTAAAATAAGGATCACTGTATCTTGACTTAGATTTACATAATTCCAAAATATCAATTTTGGAGTATAGTATTAATATCAACTATACTTATATTTAGTAGTTTGGATATTTCATCAACACTTTTTTGTTTACTATAATATAATGAAAATATTTTAACTATTTGTTGGTTTTTTTTTCCCGCTTGTTTTTCTCTTGCTTCGGCTTTTTTTTTTTCTTCTACTGCTTGTTTTTCTCTTGCTTCGGCTTGTTTTATCAATTTTTTATTTCGTTCTTTTTCCTCGTCAATACCTGCTTGATATTCTAAGGCAAGTACTTGCTTTCTACCAGCTTCTTGTCTTATTCTTTCTAAAGTATCGGAATCAATATTGTCCGTTTTTATTAAATTGGTTACTTTTTTAATTGCTTTATTACCAAAATTAATTTTTATCGTTTGATCTTCATAAATAGTGTGTTGAAACAAATTAATCCAATCTTGAATAGCAGCAGGTAGTTTATTGTCAGAAGTATATTTATTACAAGTATTTACAAATTTTAGTTCGTGTTCGTTTATTTGTATTTTTTTATCGTTTATATCCCGTGGGTTAAAATCAAGGGTCATATAATTTTCCAAAATAGGTTCGCCTGTTAGTTTTTTAAATCTATAAGGACGAGTCAAAATTATAATACCAATTACGGTCTTTTTAATATTATATTCTTTATAACTACGTTGTTGTTGTATAATTAGGGATACAAAATAGTTAAAAAAACGGTCGAAATTATGATCGTATTGTATCTTTTGAAGCTCTATTACAAAACGACGGTCTTGGGTCTCGGCATAAATATCAAGTGTAATATCTATTAGAGAAGTTTTTATCCGGAATTTCTTTTCGGTCTCTATTTTGCCTACTTTTATTTCTATATCAAAAAAATCTTTTATCAACTGTTCAAATACTAACTTGTTGGTAAAGGCTTGTTTAAATACAACCTGATTTTCTAATGATGCTAACATATATAGTTGGAGTTATTATTGTATATAAAAACTTTTTTACAAAGATAACAAAAAATTGTAAATATAGTGGTAATTCTATTATTATTTTTTTTAACTTTAAAAAATAATAAAACATGTACTTTAATTCGCAAGCATTTAAATATCAGTGTTTTATTTCCCTGTTTAATTTCAATAATCTTTGTTATAACAATTATCAATACACATAGGGATTATTGTATTAACATCAATATTTGCTACTTTTCTAAATCTCTCAATATCTTTAAAAAAACGAACTCGCATATCCTCAAATGTATCGCCATTATTTAAATAAACTACATCACCTCGGAGGTAAGGTGTTGAAAATTGGCTATTTTGTCAAAAAAGTTGTCTCCATTATTCTTCTATAAACTACATATATTCTGAAACATATAACGAATAAATAGTACTAAAAACAAACAAATATTGTTAATCCTAAATTTAGAAAAATACTTTGTTAAGCCAATTAGAAAATGTTATACAGTTATGAATAAAACCAAATAATTGTATATAGCTTTAGAAGACTTAACTTTACTTTTTGTAAAAATTAGAAATCCAAAAATTTGTTATTTTTTGTCCTAAAAAAATACTATAATAAACTATATGTAAATCATTTATAGATAAAAAATGGAACTATGTTTTTTCCATTTTTTTAAATTTTTAACACCTTAGTTGCCACGTCCTTTATAGCGTGGATTGATTAATCCCTCTTCTGTACAGGGCTTTAGTCCTTTTAATGCTCAGACTATCTGTTCTATTTATCAATTTTATCCACGCCCTCAAGGACGTGGCAACTGATTAAAATGTGTCAACTATTTTAACTTATTTTCTAACTATTTTTTTTAACCCACCACCTCTGTTGGTTTTTATATCCACAGTTTTTTTATAACCAGTTTTGCCAACAAGTTTAACAGCCGATTCTACATCAATAGCAACTTGTGTAGTTTTTAAAACCAATTTTGTTTCGCCAACTTGAATAGTGTCTCCGTCTTTCAACTTAACAGACTTATCTGTTATTCGTTGAGCATCTCCATTAACAAATGTTCCATTCATACTTGGTTTTCCAAGTGCCTCGGCGTTGTCGGCAATAGTGTATTCGTATTCGTATTTTTGGTTTTTTCGTACAAAAACCACAGCATGGTGTCTGCTCACATAGTTGTCAATTATCGGAATATCAGGGATATTTTTAGATGTTTTGCGTCCTATACTATTTCTTCCTTCTTTTAAATTAAAGGTTTCTTGTTTTTTATTTTCGGTATGTACTACCAGCCAGCCAGCTATTTGTTTCGACATATTTTTTTTTATTAAAAATAATACAACATTCTTGAACTTTTATTTTTTCCTTTTTTCCACCATAAATTGGGAACAGCTCTCCAATTTCCTAATGTGCGAGGAGTTACAACTCCTTTTTTTATTATCCAATTCATAATAATTGCTCTTAAATCTTTATCCGATTTTTTTATTACTCTTGAACTAAGATCTTCGTGTTTTATTTTACAACCTTCTATAAGGTGTCCGCCACCTCCGTTTGCTCTATACGAATTTATTGCTACTTTGTATTTTACATCTAATTCAAATTTATTTCCATTCATAAAATTAAGAATTTCAACTCTTTGCCCTATCTGTTTATCTAAATGAATAATGTAGTTTATACCAGAAGCCGAAGAAAAATTATAGTATTTTCCTTTTAAATAATGGTCTCCTTTTGCACTTATTCTAAAACTCAACAATGAGTCGTTCGAATGTCTCATTTTATTGAACCAGGAAGCATAAGAATATTCAAGATAATCTACAACTTCTTGTCCTGTAAGCCAAATAGTATAAAGAAGGTTTTCAAATTTGTAAATTTTAAACATATCTCTAACAAATATCTCTCCTTTCTTAACTCTTGTATCAAACGACAACGGAGAGGCAAACGAAATATTTGCTTTTGTAACATCTATTTGCACTCTATGTATTAAATCAACAAATGCTGTGTTACCAAAAAGTGCGTCTTTGGAGTTCATTGTACGAGTAAAAACACCTATAGGTTCTGATACATATTTTTTTACAGTATTCTTGTAGTCTCCAAATTTTTTCACAAATGTAGGTTCTGATTCACAAAAATTCATTTCTAAATTCAAACCAGTAATGTCTATTTTATCAAATTTTAATGTTTTTTTATTATATGCCATTTCAACTGTTGCTACCGAAACAAATTTTGCAATATTTTTCGGGTCTAAAAGCATAACCTCGTCTCCGTTTGAATTTACAACTATAATATTGTGAGTTTGGTGGTCGTGTCCTGCAAATATAATATCAAAACCAGGAACTTGTTGAGCAATTAATAACGATGCATTTTCATTTTTATATGTTTTGGCATTTTGGTTATTGTATTTATAATTAACTCCCGAATGAAAAAGCCCAACCAACAAATCAGGGTCTTCTTCGGTTTGTATATGTTTTACCCATTTATGAGCAGTTTCTAACATATCTTCAAATTCAATTCCTTTCCATATTTTTTCGGGTAACCAGTTAGGTATTGAAGGAGTTATAAGTCCCAATATTGCAATTTTTACTCCTTCTTTGTAAATAATAGTATATGGTTCAAAATACGGCTTTTTGCTATCTTTGTGAACTGCATTTGCGGCAAGCCAGGGAAAATTAAAATCTTTGCGTAGTTTATCATAAACTTTATGTCCTGTTTCAATATCGTGATTTCCAACTGTTGCTGCATCATATTTCATAAAATTAAAAACATTTGCACATATATGTCCTTCTTTTGGTTTAAGATAATTGGAATGATACACAACAGGCTGACCTTGAAGCATATCGCCATTATCCAAAAGTATTATATGTTGGTCATCGTATGCTCGTTGTTCTTTGACATAAGTATAGATTTGTGCCAGCGACGATTTTGTTACCTCGTTTTCAATAAAATCGTATTGAAAAATAGCTCCATGCAAATCGCTGGTAGTTATAAATTTTAGAGTAATAATATCTTCTGGATATCTCATATTAATTGTCATTTAAAATAAGAAATTAACACTCTCAAAAAACATCTAAATTATTGGTATGTTTCACATGTGTAAAGTTTAGGCATTTTTAAAATAAGACCAAAATTTGCATTTGTGAAGCATGCCAAGTTATTTGTTTTTATTCTGTTGTTTGTTAATCTGTTCTTTAAGCCATTCTATAGCTTTTGGTTCTGAATCAAATAATTGTGTTTTAATAATTGGTTTATTAATTTTCATATAAAAATTCCCCATTGATTTCTGAAATTTTGAGTTTATAATAACTGCAATACAAATTACAGAACTTTTATCGCTTTGGGCAAAAAATTTACGAGCATCTTTGCTAATATACATCATTTGACTCAAGTCAGCACAGTTGGCATGCGGTTCATTGTTTGTAATAACAGACGAATGTTCAACAGCTTTTTTTGCTGTTTCTAAATAAATTGAAGAACCTTTCTTGAAAAATATTTTCAAGATTTTTTCTTCTTTATTGTATTCTAACTCAAATAATTTATATGTTTCAATCACGGCTTATTAATGAATTTAAAATTCATAAAATTATCATTTTTTTATTAAATCAAAAATTTTTTTTATTAAAAAAGAAAAAACAATAGTTCCAACTACTAATACAGCAAATCCGATAATAAATTCGCTTGCAATATTACTTTTACCATATATTGCTTTTATGCTGTCTAAGTATGTATAATTTATTAGTTTATGATTTTCTGAAAAATGAGAAATTAAAACCATTGAACAATAAGTGAACAAGCCAAGTAAAAAAATTATTAATAGTGTTATTATTTTTTGTATAAAAGTAAGTTTTTCTGCCATAGGAATTATTTTTTTGTAAAACAGATTTTTTTTAAATTTGCAAAATATTATAAAATTTCAAAACTAACTATTTAATTTGAATTATGGAAACCAATATTAAAGATAAATTAAGAGTATTAAATATTATTTTTTATAGCTTGCTTGCAACTTCGGTTATTGTAACCGCTATTGTTTTATATCTTAAAATAATATTAGAGTACAACGATTTAGTGAAAGCAGGAAGTATTATGCTATATATCTGCCCATTAACTGCAATGGGAGCTATTATGCTTGGATATTATTTATACAACAAGGCGGTTCAGAAAGCAGAAAAAATAATAGAGTTTAATGACAAATTAAATATTTTTTATAATGCAAAAATTATGCAATATTCGCTTTTTAATTTGGCAGCAATAATGTCGGGCGTATGGTTGCTGTTGCAGTACAGAGCACAAAATATTTTTATGTTTGCAATTGTGTTATTATTTATGGCATTAAATATACCGAATAAAACAAAATTTATAAAGGATTTTTTAAATAAAAAAGAAGAGAATAAAAAAGAAGATGAAAATGAAACAAATACTATTGATTAGTAATTGTATATTTTTTAGCATAGTACAGTTGATTGTCAACGACTTTTCGTGGCAAGTGTGGACGCTTTATGCATAAATGATTGTATTTTATTTAAAATAAGTAAATTAGCTTTAAGTTAAGATTTCACAATATTTGACTGTAAACTATTAAACTGGTTCTTTTGGCTTTTATCTTCTTCAATAAATATGCAAATATTCCTAATATTATTCTATTTATTGAATTGTTAAAAAAAATAACTTCTTTTAAATTAGTCAATTATTTATTCTAATATGCCTAAGTAGTTATGTGAAAAAGAAAAAATAAGTAACTCCAACCTACGACTTAAATTTGCCCTTTTACTGTTTTGAAAAATACTTAAATTGCTCGCTACTATACGTTTATTATTAAATTGTAATAGAACAAAAAAGACGCCTTTTGGTGCAACTTATTATTTCATTTTCACTAATCATATAGAAAAGTGTCGTTTATATATGATTACCTATTTACATCTCAGACTTCAAAAAAGTTTTCAAAATTACTTAAATCATTTTTCAGTTTTTCGAGTAATTTTTGAGCCTCAACTGGATTTTCCGCTATCATCAAATTGTGTACATTATTTTCTATTCCTTTAAAAAAAGCTCTTATTTGTACTTCAGTTTCTTTGTTGTCTGCATTATACAATACACATTTTTTCATAACACTAAATAAATCTTTTCCAAGTTGCTGGTATTCTGCCTTGTTTTTTTCAGTATCTAAAGTAAGCATTTCTTTCATTTCATATACATAAGCCAAAAGTTCTTGTTCTATTTTCCACTTATTACCGTTATTTAACTCAACAGAAATAGATTTATTTTTATTTCCTTTGTTATTGTTGAACTTTGTATCAAATATATAATCTGTTATTTTTTTAAAATCTTCATCAGGAACAGGAATAATTGGCATTAAATTAAATTTTTTAACTGCACCAGGCATAAGGACTTTCGCAATAGTAGGTGCTTTCAAAAAACTAATCATAGAATCGGAAAACTCCTGTTTTCCTTGATACATAGGTTTATAGTGTTTTTGAATCGCTGCAAGACGAGGACCATTGGTTGATTGATCACCATTTCCTTCCATTTTATGACATGCAGAACAATATTTTTTTGTAAGCATCTCTCCTTCGTTCATCTCATTATTTGTTATTAATGAATCTTTCTGCTCTTCGCTATTTGTTTTTTCGTTTGTATTGCTACATGCAAAAAAAAATGGTATTACAAAAAAAATGACTAAAATTAAATTTACTTTTCTCATACAATAGTTGTTTTAATTAAATTATGAATTATTTATTGTGAATTACTAAAGTTTTTGCCTTCATATTTACCAGATTATTAGATAGTTGTAGTTTTTTAT
>JAOZTW010000150.1 GCA_029938985.1 Bacteroidales bacterium
TTTTTTTCACTTTTCCTAGGCTAGTCGAATAAATTCATCAATAAGTATTATTTAAACTTGTCAATTATTTATTTTAAAATGCCTAAATATTTTTTGACAATTTACAGAAACGGCACGAAATATGTATAATATTTTGTACAATATTATTTACTTTTAAAAATTTAAAAAATGAGAAAATCAGTCATATTAATTTCATTGGTCTTTATACTATCACTTGGTTCCAATCTACAAGCACAAGACTTAGACATGTATCATGTTCTTGATGGAAAATTAAGCACAACCGAAGAGAAACAAGTGAGAGACTCAGAAGAAGATGTAGGAGATGGCGACAGAATGATTAGTGTAGCAGAAGGTGAATATCAAAAATACGAAAAACTTTTTAGTAGTGGTAAAAAAGGAAAAATCAAGAAGGGAGAGAAGAAGACTGTAGGTGCTAAAAAGAAACTTATTACTGCATCAAATAAATTACAGCAAGGTTATAAAACTTTATTTGATTTATATAAAACTAAAGTTCAAAGATATTCGATAGCAGACGCAAGTGATAAACAAAAAATTGATGACCTTATTAAGAATGCAGAAACGGAATTTAAAACAGGAGAAGCGAAACTAAAAAAAGCAAAACCAACATTCTCTGATAAAGATTTAAAAAAGAAAGTTAAATACAAGCAACTTAAATCAAATGTAGTTGAAGGTGGTGAAAAACAAAAAAGTGCTGTTGAAAAACTTGTTGATGCCTTAACAATTGCGGAAGGACAAGATGAAAAAAGACAGCTTGCAATTAATAATGAAAAAAGTGCTTGGGACGAGGCAATTCGCCTTAATACAATACCTGCATATCAAAGTTATATAAGTAATTATCCTACAGGAAAACATTTAAGTGAAGCTAAAGACAAGATTTCGGAAAAGGAAAATGATGCAAAAAATATAGCAAATCAAAATGAAAAAGCAGAATTTTATATTCAATTTGCTGCATCAAAAAAGGCACTTTCGTCAACACAAGTAAACAAAAAATTAAATCAAGTTGACCCATATTGTACTTATGGTACAAGAAATGAAGTAGTAAACTACGAAGAATATAAATACAAATATATGTTTGGTCCATTTAATTCTTACGAAGATGCAAGAACTCACGAACGAACACTGCGTTTGAGAGAAACTAAAGTTTTTATTGTTGCATACAAAAATGATAAAAGAGTTGAAATTGATAAAGCTGTTGATCATACACCAAGCGATCATCCTGGAACAAAACCTATTAAATAAAATTTAAAATAGATTTTTGAGAAATAAAAAAAGCGTGCAAAATTCGGATTATGACTGAAATTTGTACGCTTTTTTTATTTTTCAAAAAAAAATAATATATTTGTACTTTCAAATCAAATAAAAAAGGTTTGTTTCACTAAGTGAAAAAGAAAAAATAACTAACCCATTCTACTTGTTTATTTTGCCCTTTTAAAAATTTTAAAAATATTATTAAATAGTTCGCTATTTGTTAAAATAATAGAAGAACAAAAAAACGGCGTATTCTGGAGTTACTTATTTTTTCATTTTCACTAAGTGAAAAAGAAAAAAATAACTAATGCGAATATAAGTACACATACAAAAGTTTTTACACATTTGTATTTCTTTAATTTATTGGTTTATAGTTACATAATTGTATCATTGAACCATTGAATAATTGTATCATTCCTTAAATGATGTTTTATGCCTAATGAACCAACATACCAAGAATTGAAAAAAAAATTAAATATCATAGAAGATTCTATAAACATTATTGAAAGAAGTTCAATGATTATTTTTTTATGGGAAAATCTTAAAAATTGGAATGTTAAATTTGTAACACAAAATGTTGAAAATATTTTTGGCTATACAGCCAACGAATTTATATCCAGAAAGGTTGTTTATAATGAACTCATAGTTAATGAAGATGTTGTAAATTTTGACTTAATAAGTAAAAATAAGAACCACAACACTGATATATATTCAGAAAGACAGTATAAAATAATTAGTAAAAACGGAGAAGTAAAATGGGTAAAAGATAATATTTACAAAAGAAGAGATAAAAATGGTAATATTACTCATTATGAAGGAATAATAGTTGATATTACAAATATAAAAAAAACAGAACAAGAACTAATAACTGCAAGAGAAAAAGCAGAAGCAAGCGAGGAACGTTATAAAGTTTTATCAGATGCAAGTTTTGAAGCAATATTTATATCCGATAATGGTTTTTGTATTGAGCAAAACAATACTGCATCAAAAATGTTTGGATATTCACATACTGAGGCAGTTGATATGTTTGCAACTGATATTTTTACAAAACAAAGTACAGAAATTGTAATTTCTAATTTGTTTAGCGGATACAACCTACCTTATGATGTTATTGCTCTGCGAAAAGATGGAACAACTTTTAATGCCGAAATACAAGGAGTAACTTTTTTTTATAGAGGAAAAAAATTAAGAATTACAGCAATTAGAGATATTTCAAACCGAAAAAAAATAGAAAATGAACTTATTATAGCTAAACAAAAAGCCGAAGAAAGTGATAGATTGAAAACTGAATTTATCAATAATATGTCCCACGAAATCAGAACACCATTGAATGGAATTTTAGGTTTTTCAAATTTATTGAATAACAAAAATTTATCTAAAGAAAAAAAGGAACATTTTACAAATATAATATTAAGTTCTGGAAATCAATTACTACGAATTATTGATGATATTTTAGAAATTTCAAGACTAAAAACAAAACAAGTAAAATTAGAAGAAAAACAATTAATACTAAATGATTTATTAATAGAACTGTTTTCTTCGTTTGTAACCAAAGCTAAAGAAAAAAAAATACAGCTATATTTTAAAAAAAGACTTTCAGACCAAGACAGCACAATACTTGCTGATGAGTATAAATTAAATAAGATAATTTTCACTTTATTAGAAAATGCAATAAAATTCACCAATGAGGGTTTTATCGAATTTGGTTATTACTTAAAAACAGATTGTGAACCAACTAAATTAGAAATATATATAAAAGATACTGGGATTGGTATAAAAAAAGAAAATCAAAAATCAATATTTGAACGATTTTCACAAGAGGATAAAGGATTGTCTCGTAGCAGTGGAGGACTTGGTTTGGGGTTATCAATTGCCAAAGAAAATGTAGAGCTTCTATGTGGAAGTATTTCTATAGAATCAGAAAAAAATAAAGGTTCAACTTTTTTTGTTACCATTCCATACAAACCAGTGAACCAAAAAATTAATAATGTTGTAAATAAAAACAAGAAACAAAACAAAAACACAATTTTGATTGTAGAAGATGAACCTGTTAACTATTTATATATCTATACTTTACTTGATAATTTTGAGTTAAATTTAATTATTCTACATGCTAAAAATGGTATTGAAGCAATTGAAATTTGTAGAAATAAATTGGAAATTGATTTGATATTAATGGATTTAAAAATGCCAGAAATGAATGGTTTTGATGCTACAAAAATTATTAAAAAATTAAGACCCAACATACCAATTGTTGCACAAACGGCATACTCTAAAAACACAGATAAACAAAAAGCATTGCTCGCTGGTTGTGATGATTTTATTACTAAACCTATAAGTGAGAGTACTTTAAATAAAATTATTTATAAATTTTTATCTATTTCATAGATCTTTTACTTTTTTATTTCTGATTATAACGTATTTTTGTTGAAATATATAAATCATTGAAAATAAGTCTAATCAGTGTTCCCGTTTTTTAAATGATAGAAACACCGATAACACAGATATAATGGAGTAATACAGATTTTTTAAATTTTCAAATAAATTATTTGCCTTATAATTAACAGTTAATCAGTAAATTGCAATTTCAATAAAATCCATTTTATCAGTTTATTTTAATTTTACCTCATTGAGGGATTTTGTAGCTATTTCATAATCAAAATTCTTCACACAAAAAGATAATTAATATATATTTTATACAGATGAAAAAATATTTACAAGAAAAAATATTGAAACAATGGCTTGTCCCATTTTTAATTGCTTTAGTTATAGCTTTTTTAATAAAAACTGTTTTTTTTCAATCATACATTTATAGAACTAATTCTTTGAACACTGAATTAGAAAAAGGAGATTTTGTTTATTTAGGAACAAAAAATAAAATAAAAAGCAATGATATTATTCTTTTTAAGACTCCAGATTATATAAATGAACTTAATTTTAAACGTTGTGTTGCTGTTGCAGGAGATACTATTTATATAAAAAATTCGGAACTTTTTGTAAATAATGTAAAAGGAAAAAAAACAAATAATATTTATTCTAATTATAGAATTATTGCATTTGATAGCACTGTAAACGATGCAATAATAAATTATTACAAGCTTGCCAGTCTAAAATCAAATATTGGAACTTATGATGTTTCCATTAATTTAAAAACATATAATAAAATTTTGCAAGATTCTATTATTAAAATTATTGAACCTGTATCTGAAAAAAGAGGTTACTGGAACAAACAAATATTTCCTAAATTAAAAATATTTCGCTGGAACAAAGATAATTTTGGTCCATTGATTGTTCCCAAAAAAGGAATGAAACTCCGAATTAATGAAAAAACATTCGTTTTATATAAACATGTAATTGAAAATCATGAAAATAATAAAATAGAAATAAGAGAAAATCAATATTTTTTGAATGGAGAAAAATTAGATATATACAGCTTTAAACAAGATTATTACTTTGTTTTAAATGATAACAGAAAAGATATTAACGACTCAAGAAGTTGGGGATTTGTTCCTGCAAAAAATATTAAAGGAAAAAAATTGTTTGTATGGCTTAATTTATAAAAATACAATTTTTTGGCTACTCAATAGAAAGTTAGACAAAAAAAATCCTTTGACAAAGTGTAAGCTTTTCAATGAAAAAATCCAACAGTGTTAAGTATCTAACTGTATATAAACGTCACTATTTAAAGGTCTATTTTTACATTTTGTTTTGTTAAAAAAAATTGGCGTTTTCACGAGTGTCAAGTTCAAGGCTTTTTTGAAATATTAGAATTAAAGTTTACCTTTGTAAATGAGCATTTTAATATTTCAAAAGTAACGAAGAAATTGATACTCGTGAAAAACGCAGAGAAAGGTTAGTTGCAACAATATTTTGTTACATAATTTCAATTAATAAAACCCTTTAAGTATTTACTTAAAGGGTTTTTATATCTGATTAACTACTTATCTATAAACTTATTATTTACTCTTCTTTTTCTTCGGTTTTTTTGTCTTCTTTTTTGTTAGGAAGTTCTAATCCATAGCCTTTGCGTTTATCTTCCCACTTAAGGAGTAAGGCGACAATCAAAGCAAGCAGAGCTAAGGAAACAAAAATTATCCAAGTTTTTGTATAGGTATAATTTAATTTTAACTTACTCTCTGCTACCACCTCCGACATCTGTTGAATTACACTACTGTTTAATGATTGAAAGGCAATATTTTCTTTTTCTTCAATAACTTCAATATCTTTTACATCTAAGCTATCTGCAATGTAAGCAGAAATAATTTTCTTGCTTTGCTCATAAATATTTGTTCGCAACTGTGCAGTATCTACTTCAGTAACTTCTTCTTGTGGAGCAAATGTGATAACATTTTCGACCAAACCTGCTGATGCCGCTTTAGAATAATTTGTTATATCAACCTCAGTCATTGTTTTTCCTGTAATATTTATAGCATTTTTCAGTTCACTATTTGCAACAACCTCGTAGTAAGCTTTTGAAAAACTTTCTTGAACAATTCTTTTTTCTGGCGAAATAGTTGGGTTTGTAGAGTTAAGTACAATACCTACAAGTAATGGAATTCCCCAAAGACCAAAATTTTGAACCCAAAAAATAGCTGCATAAGCACTACCAAGTTGTTTTTCAGGAATAATTTTTGGAACAGAAGGCCACATTGCAGATGGTACAAGCGAAAACGCTATTCCAAGAACAATTACATTAAAGAACGCAAAAACTACATTATTAATAAATGGTAAAAAGAATATTACGTGAACTATAACAAGTAAAACTGCTCCAAGAATCATTATTGAAGCTCCCTTTCCTCTTTTATCGTAAAAACTACCAAAGAATGGTGTTAAAATCATTGTACCAAAAGGAACTAAACCTGGAAGGAGTCCTGCCCAATCTTCATTTACTCCAAATTTATTAACCATTAGGTCGGGACCATATTTATAGAACGGAAAAACGGTGGAATAAAAAAGCACACATAAAAATGCAATATACCAAAAACCTCTATTTTTGAAAATTACTCCCAAATCAGATAATTTGAATTTGTCTTCATCTTCATCACTATTTTCAGCACTTACTTTAGTCGCAATAAGTTGATTGTCCAACTTTTTATCCATCATATTATAATAGAAAAACGCCACAAGACCAAGTACAAGTAAAACAACACTTCCAAGTATAACTGTTGGCACATCAAATGCTTTAGCTATTTTTGCACCAAAAATAAGAGGAATTGCAGAACCCATACGAGCTATTGCAACCTGCATACCCATAGCGAGAGCAATTTCTTTTCCGGAGAACCATTTTACTACTGATTTTGAGACCGTTATACCAGCGTACTCCACACCTATTCCAAATAAGGCATATCCCATTGAAGCCATAAAAATCTGGGTTTTCATTTCAAAAAAACCAAGATTTACTACTGAATCAGGAGCAAAATCAAGCTTAAATGCAAAAAACTTGATAACACCACCAGCTATCATTATAACAACCGAACTGATTGTACTTATACGTATCCCAAATTTGTCGAGCAAAACCCCAACAATAAGCAACATTAAAAACCATACATTAAAAAAACCGTAAAAACTTGTAACAGTTCCATAATCAGTACTGTTCCAGCCATACGATTTTTCAATAATTGGTTTTAACGGAGATATAATTTCTGTAAATAAATAACCAGCAAACATTGTAAACGAAAGTATTACGAGTGCTGTCCACCTTGCTCTTTTAGAGTCTCTAAGCGTTAGTTGAATTCTTTCTACCATTTTTTATATTTTAAAGTTTTAATATGTTTAATATAGTTCACAAATTAATAACATTTTTTCCAATAAATAAAATAATGTTGAATATATTTAAAAAAAATACTTACTTTTGTATATATTAAGGCATATTAAAACAAATAATTGACGATTTAAACTTGTTCTTTTTCCTTTTTCCTTCTTCAAAAAAATATGTAAATATCCTGATATTATTATATTTATTGAATTGTTAAAAACAAAAATAAGTTCATTTAAAATTATCAATTATTTATTTTAATATGCCTAAAAAAAATATGAATATAAAAATAAAAAAAAATTATGAAAAAATTAAATATCTTATTAGTTATTAGTCTTATATCCATTTTTGCATGTGGCGGAAAAAACATCAATAGTACTAATATTGATAATGCAAACAAAGACACAGCAGATAAAATAGAGCAAGAGTTAGAGTATATCGATGATTTATCAGGTTTTTCTTTTGAGGACGAATTTCCTAATTTAGCAAAAATATTGATAGTAAATGAAGATATGTATGCCACCATAAAAATATATGCAAGCATGGTAGTAGGAGAAATTGGCTCAGAAGAAAAAGTTTTGGAAATCCTTGACCTAAGATATCAAATATTGAACGATAAAACCCTTACATTTGTTCTTGAAGAGTATTATTTTGAAAACGAAGCTTCAGTTGGTTACGAATACTGGGATTTGGTTGATAATGAGCTTAAAATACTTGGTTTTCAATCTATTTACGCCGAGGGAATGTTTATTGATATTGATGCTCACTCGTTTATGGAAGAGCAAATTGAAGAGTATTTATCATTGGAAATGAAAATGTATCTTAAATTAAATGAAGCAGAAGCAAATAGTAGGGGAGGGGAGTATCCTTACATGGGGCTTGAAGCTTATGCGGAAGTTATTCTAATTGGAGAAGATTTTATTAATCAATTTCCTAATTCTGATAAAAAATCAGGAGTAGAACAAACAATTTTTAATGCTTTGATACCTTTTACTGATTACCACAAAGTAGTTGCAGATGGTATGGAGACCTATTGTGTAGATGGTTTGACATACGAATTTTGGCCTACAGCAACTATGATTGAATTTCACGATTCGTTTATAAAAAACAATAAAGATTCAAAATACTTCGATGTTATTTATAAGATAAGACAAAATACATCTTCACTGAGCATGGACGAAAATTATGAGCCTCTACCAATTTATGTTGTTGTTACTGACTATGGAGACAATTATTTAGATGCTAAAAAAATTACTAACAATTATCTTAACAATGGAATTGATATTCCTCATTGCTTAATTTTGAATGATAATGATAAAAGTGTTTATGTGGCTGCTTATAGGTTTTTCTCAAACAGGGTTTTGGCAAACGAGGCTTTTGAACATATTAGTAAAACACATAAAAATGCAGAAATAATTAAAGTTAATGGAAATGGAGAAGTAATTAAGAATTAGGAATTAGTTAATGTTTTTATATTTTATGTTGCACAACTTTATTTTTTCCAAAATATTTAGAAATGATTTAATTTTAAGGTGTAAACCAATTCCTTATTCTTAATTCTTAATTATTTCTGTTTTTATGTTGCCTCTTTCTGTCCAATATTGTTTATATGTTTCCGAAAAATCAATTCTATGTGTTACTGCTTGGTTAAAATTATTGTTTAAGCCTGCTATTAGTTCTGTTATTTCTCTAACTGCATTTTTTCCGCCAGTATTTGCAGTGATATAATCACATAATTGGTTATCAATTACATAGTTTTTAAATAAAGGAGTAGAATTATTAGCTACCAAAAAACGCAAACCACAAATTTTGGCTATTGAAATATCAAGAATATCGTCAAAAGCAAAAGCAATTTCAGAAGGTTTAATGTAGTATTTTTCACATATATGCTTAATAGCTTGGTTTTTATTAATTGCTTTGGTTGTAATAAAATCGTAATGTTGTCTTTGGGCAAAATGTATTGCAGTTGGATTGTTGCCTCCTGAAATAACTCCTACTACTGGCATTTGTTTATTGTTATTTAACCAATAAGAAAATCTTAATATGTTTGAGCCCATTGCATCAATTTCGGAGAAAGTACTTTCCGATTTTTCGTTTTTTGTACCTGAATGAAAAACCCCGTCCCAGTCAAAAATAAAAGCTTTTATGCTAACTAACTTTTTTTCAATTACATCAAAGGGGGTGGTAAATTCTCCACCTAATGAGTTAAATATTGTCTCCATTTGGTTCATCAATTTTAAAGATATTAATATATTAGTAAACGGTAATTAGTAATTAGGAATTATAAAATTAAAAAAATTGGTTTACACCTTAAAATTCAATTATTTATTTTAATATGCCCAACAGTCAAGAGTAAAGTAATTGCCCGAAAATATAGATTTGAAAAAATAATAAATTCGTTTGCAAAGTTAAAAAAATATTATTATTACAAAAAACAAAATTATATAAACTGTGATTTTAACAGTTTATTTTGAAATTGTAATTTGCAGATTAACAACTAAAGTTTTTGCCTTCATATTTACCAGATTATTAGATAGTTGTAGTTTTCTA
>JAOZTW010000151.1 GCA_029938985.1 Bacteroidales bacterium
ACTATCTAATTATAATATAATTATATTATATTTTTAATGATATATATGCAAAATTTATTTTTACAAATCATTGATAATCATCACAAAATGAACACAAAAACTTTAGATATTAATATTAATTTTACACTTAATTTCTAATAAGTGAAAATGAAATAATAAGTAGCTTCGTAGATACACCGTTTTTTTATTTTTTTAAAATTTAATAATCTACAAATAGAAAGCTATTTAATGACTTTTTTTTAAAAAAATTTTAAAAAAGAACAAAATAAACAAGTAGATTGTTACCTACTTATTTGAAATTCTTAAAACAAATGAAAATAAAACAAATGAAAATGAAACAAGAAATTTTAGACAAAGATAAAAAAATAATAAGTTTAAAAAAAGATAATCATAAAATAATTGTAAAAATTTCTTCTGAATTTTATTTAAGTGAAAATGAAATAATAAATAACTTCAGGATACGCCGTTTTTTTTATTCTTTTAAAATTTTTACAAATCTGCAAATAACGCAATAATTTGCATTTATGAAAAATGCCAAATAAATTAATAAACTGCGACTATAACAAACAATTTGCTGTTGCAACAAGACAGGTCATTACTTAGGTTGTTTAATTTTTGAATACCAAATTCCCCGTCCAAAGGTAGAAACAAATATTTTTTTTGTTCTATAATTAATTTTAATATCACTAACAATTACATTAGGCATATTTTTCCCGAATTTTCTCCACATATTATGCTCTCTATCAAGATAATATATACCAACATCATTACCAATTAATAGAATATTTTGGGGTTCATAAAATTGAATACTATAAACAGGTAGATTAGGTAAATTGTAACCAATGTTTTTCCAAGTTTCACCATCATCGGTTGATTCTAAAACTTTTAAAGTATCAATAAATCCATTAAAAGCAAGCCAAACACTATCGCTGTTACGCCTGTTTATTTTAATATCAGAAACTCGAGTATTTATATTTGAATTACCAATGTCAAGTTCTTGCCATGTTTTACCATTATCAGCAGTTTTATTTATTGTAAAATAATTATTTTTCCAAGCATCATAAGATGCAAAATAAAAAATATTGGTGTTGTTTGTTCCTTGTGCCATAGCAGAAATAATACCATATCCTGTTGCAAAACAATTTTCTGGATTTTGAAAAGTGTTACCTAAGTTTTCGGATTTTAAAATAACTGATTTATTTGTTTTTTTGTAAAAAAAAGTTACATATATATTTGAACTATCTTTGTTGTGCTGAATGTAACGAGCATCATAATTGTGAGGCATTTTTATCAAAGTATTTGACCATCTTTTTGTAGTCATATTTTGTCGTCTCAACGATCTATTACAAGTAGTAAAAATATTATTTGGATTAGAATAATCAATTAGCGATTCACCACCATCTCCTCCAGAAATATGAGTCCATTTTTGTGTTGCATCTAATTTATATGTTCCATTATCGTGTGCCCCTGTAAGAATTAAATTAGTATCAATTTCTGAAATAGCTAATGTATAACACTGATTTAGACATAAATTACCATTTATATTTTTCCAAGTAGTTCCACCATCTATCGTTTTATTAACACCACCATCTGTTGCAACAAAAGCTACATTTGGATTTGTTTTATCGGGAAAAAATATATCTCTAATATCAGCATGCAAATTATTAGATTTTCTTTTAAATGATTTTGTACTATCGTTTGAAATATATAGATTTACACCACCAAGCCACAGAGTAGTATCGTTTGGTGTTTCAATTTTCATTACAGATAATCTTTGTTTTTTTGATGTCCAATTTTTGCCACCATCAAGCGACTTTTTCACATAAATATGATATTTTAATGTATCCTTGCAAACTGCATAAATTATATCGTTTTCAGTAATTGTAAGATATATTTTTGATTTAAAATCAATTACATTATCATAAATACTATTCCAAGTCTTACCTGCATCTATTGATTTATATAAACAATTTTCGCCACTAACAAATATCGTTTTAGCATCGGAAGTGAGAAATTCAAAATTTCTAAACTTTTCGTCTTTTTTTGCAAATAAATTTAATAAATTCCAACTTTCTCCTCCATCTATTGATTTATAAATTTGTTGTAAAGCTGTGGCATACATAATATTATTATTATCGGGACAAAAATTAATATTGCTTAAAAAGATTTTATCCTCTGCTTTAATATCAGTTTTGAGAACCGTCCAACTTTCTCCTCTATCAATAGATTTGTAAATGCCATAACCATAATGGAAATTTCTTAACAAACTATTTGCATATAAAGACGATGTAGCAAAAATTATATTGTGATTTTTTGGATGAATAGCTATATCCGAAATACCTCCAGGTAAACTATCAGTTGTGCATCGCCAATTTTTGCCACCATCAATAGTTTTCCAAAAACCACCAGTTGCTGCACCAATATATATTTCGTCAATATTGTCTGGACTTGTAGTTATGCATAGTACTCTACCTACGTATTTATATTTTTCTAAACTATGTAAAGTTGGTCCAATAGAAACCCAATTTGCAGTATATTTTTGTGCAAAAGCAGAAATATTAATAAAAATAAAAATAAAAATAAAAATAAAATTTAATTTGTTCATGTTGTAACTTTTTTATTATTAATGGTTTAAATTATTTAATGAATTTTATAAAAAAAAATGGCGTATTTGTTGTATAAAAATTATTGAAAATATATAATATTTTTATACTTTTGATTTATGAAAAAAAGATTTAATTTTACAATTATACGAAAAATAATTTTAGGTTTTGCAATTTTAACATCAGTAGTTCTTGTAACAAATTTATTAACATATAATAAATTTGAACAAAATATTGATGCAAATGAACGAATATCAAACGTTTATGCACCTTCAATTGAATTATTAAATGATTTAATTATTCTTGTAACAGAATCCAATTCTTTATTAACAAATTCTATTTTGGTTGATAAAAGTGAGTTTTCGTCAAGTAGAAGGCGCTTAGATACTTTGTACAAAGTTAAAAAACAGCAAATAACAAAGGATTTAAGCCAATATGTTGACGAATGGCATCCTGATGAACAAGGCATGTACTACGATGATATTAACTCATCGCTTGATAGTTTGTTTTCGAAACACGATTTTATTCTTGATGAAATTATTGATTTTGAAGACTATCAAAATACCGCCCTCATGT
Source organism: Bacteroidales bacterium (assembly GCA_029938985.1). Lineage (GTDB taxonomy): Bacteria > Bacteroidota > Bacteroidia > Bacteroidales > JAOZQN01 > JAOZQN01. The sequence continues at coordinate 3,180 of JAOZTW010000151.1, forward strand.
TTAAAGTTACAACTCAACTTACAGAAAATGGCGATATATCAAAACACACAAAAAGGTTAATCAATAATATAAATATATTATTAAAAATACAGCAAAAAAACAGAACAGAATATAACAACGAAATGAAAGAGTCGTTTAGTAATCTTGGAGCATTTATTGGTTGGATGGCTTTACTTCTCGGTTCATCAATGGTACTAATTGGTATTTTGATTTCCAGAACTCTAACTATACCTATTAATAAAATCAATACTGTTTTAAAGCTAATGGGAGATGGTTTGCAACCCGAAGTTGAAATAATGCAAAGAACAGATGAAATTGGAGAAATGGCAGACTCGTTAAAACACCTTATAGAAGGACTAAAAAATACTTCTAAATTTGCATTAAAAATTGGAGAAAGTAATTTTAGAGCAAGATATAAACCTTTGAGTGAAGACGATGTACTTGGTAATTCTCTTATTTTGATGAGAGAAAACCTTATTAAAGCTAATAGAGAAAGTGAAATAAGAAGAGAAGAAAACTTTCAACGTAATTGGTCGTCACAAGGTTTGGCAGAATTTAACGACCTGATAAGAGATGTGAGAAGCAACGATGTCAGAAGCAAGACCGAAGATGGTAAAGAGGTTAAAATTGATGAATTAGAACAACTTTCGCAAGCAGTAGTTTCAAAATTTGTAGAATATATTGGGGCAAACTTAGGAGGACTTTTTATAGTAAACGATGACACTGAGGACATCTTTTTGGAATTAACGGCCTATTATGCTTTTGATAGACACAAATACCTTAAAAAAAGAATTGAAATAGGAGAAACATTAGTAGGACAATGTTATCAAGAAAACGAAAAAATACACATTACAGATGTACCTGACAACTATGTGACAATTTCTTCGGGTTTGGGAGCAGATAAGCCTAAAAATGTACTTATTGTTCCACTAACAATTAACGAGAAAATTTATGGTATAGTTGAATTAGCTTCTTTCAAAAAAATAGAAAAATATCAAATTGAGTTTGTTGAAAAAGTTGGAGAATCTATTGCAACTGCTATTTCTTCTGTTAAAATTAGTATTCGTACATCAGCACTCCTTTCGGAGTCGAACGAAAAATCCAAACGATTAGAAAAACAAGAAATCTTAGCGAGACAAAATATTTCGGATATTGAAACTAACTTAGCTGTTGTTAATAAAGAACTTGAAAATGAAAAAAATAAAATCGTTGTTCTTGAAAATGAAAAAATTATTGTTATTTCAGAATATGAACAATCAAAACAGACCTTTGAAAAGCAATTAATAGAAGAGCAATCGAAATCTCAAAATATGTTCCATATTATTGATGAAGCATTTCCTTACTACGAATTAACGATAAACGACGAATATAATTATCTTAATAAAAAATATTTGAATTTAATTGGTTTTGAGATGAACGAAATTATAAATAAAAAACATAATTCTTTAGTAAGTAGAGATTTTATTAATACTGGTAACTATAAAAAGATTTGGGACAAACTTAAACAAGGAGAATCTGTAGCACTTTCAGTTCAATATTTGATAGATGGAAAAAGTAGAATTTTTAATGAAAGATTTGTTCCGATTGTTAATGATAAAAAGCAAATATTGAAAATTGGTGTATTTTGTACAAATTAGAATAATTAGTATTAAACACCTGATTTAAAGCTTTATAACCAGAAATTAAGATTTATGAATTAGAAATTAACAAATTGGAACTTTTCATATAAATGTTATTTTGTGCATTTTATAACAAATATATAATTTCAAACTGAAATATTTATTTTGTCGGAATAGCGAAATTGTTTTTTCATAAAACTTTTTGTGTTTTTCAATATTTTAATTTTTTTTTTAATAAAAAGTTATACTTTTGTTTTTTTGAAAATAAAGATATAAGGCATATTAAAACAAATAATTGACGATTTAAACTTGTTCTTTTTACTTTTTACTTCTTCAAAAAAATATGCAAATATCTTGATATTATTATATTTATTGAATTGTTAAAAATAAAAATAAATTCGTTTAAATTTATCAATTATTTATTTTAATATGCCTAATGAAAAAAGCATTGAAAATTACACTAATAATTATTTCAATTCCAATAGTTTTAGTTTGTTTGTTTGTTGTGTATGCGATGATTGCAGACTACAAACCAGAAGAAAAGACGATAGTATATGAATCGGAAAACGCAGATATTTTATCTGACAGTATGGATATCAACATAATGTTGTGGAACATAGGTTACTGTGGCTTAAGTGCCGATATGGATTTCTTCTATGATGGCGGAAAGCAAGTAAGACCGTCGAAAGAACAAGCTGAAAAAAATCTGCAAGCCGTTAAAAATCTGATTGTTGAAAAAAGTAGTGAAATTGATTTTTTCATTTTACAAGAAGTAGACAAAAATTCAAGACGAAGTTATAGAACCAACCAATTTGAAGTAATAAACAAAGCATTAACAGACTATAGAGCAACTTTTGGAATAAACTATAAAGTGTTTTTTGTTCCAATACCTCCTACAAATCCTTACGGCAAAGTATTTAGTGGAATTGCAACTTACAGTAAATTTGAACCAATTAGTTCTGTTCGTTTTTCGTTACCAAGCGATTTTTCTTGGCCTATGGGCTTATTTATGCTTGACAGATGTTTTCTCGAAAACAAATATAAATTAGAGAATGGTAAAGAACTGATAATTATAAACACACATAATTCAGCTTATGACGACGGAACTTTAAGACATCAGCAAAACGCATATATAGAAAAATATATAGTTAAAGAATATGAGAAAGGAAATTATGTAATAGTTGGAGGCGACTGGAATCAATGTCCTCCAAGTTTTAAAAATAATTTTGATAGTTTTCTTATGGATAATGAAGACCGTACAGATATTGAAAATGATTTTTTATCTGACTGGAAATGGACTTATCAAAAAACAATTCCTACTAATAGACGGTTAAAAACTGCTTATGATAAGTCGAAAACTTTAACGACTATGATAGATTACTATCTTATTTCTCCCAATTTAGATGCTGTTTCGGTAGAAGCAATTGATTTGAATTTTCAAAATTCAGACCACCAACCTGTAAAAGTAAAACTACGAATCCTTAATTAAAAGTAAAACTACGAATCCTTAATTAAAAGTATGACATTTGATATTTTTCTAAATGGTTTGCTAATTGGTATTTTAGCATCAACTCCAATCGGTGTTTTAGCTGTATTAGTAATACAACGCACAATGAGTATTGGACTTTTAGCTGGTTTTATTGTTGGTCTCGGAGTGGCTGTTGCCGATATAATTAGTGCTTCAATTGCCGCTTTTGGAGTTACAATAATTTCTGATTTTTTAATCAAATACAGTCTTATTTTTGGAATAATAGGAAGTATTTTGTTATTAGTAATAGGTTATAGAATTTACAAATCTGATGTTGAAAAAAAGTTTAAACAAAAGAATAAATTTTCAAAACTTAAATTATTAAACGATTTTTTAACCAGTTTTGTTATTGCCATCACCAATCCTGTTAACATAATTGGTTTTGGAGGTTTTTTCGCCTCTTTTGGTGTTGCAAATCAAGCAACTACAACATTTCAAATATTAATTCTTTTATCTGGAGTTTTTATTGGAGCTGTTTCATGGTGGTTTTCGCTTTCTTTTATTACAAATATTTTTCGCAATAAAATTAAAATGAAACACATTTTTTGGATTAACAAAATAATGGGTGTTTTTGTTTTTATTTTAGGAATAGCACTTATTATATTATTAATATTTTTTAAGGATAAAATTGGATAAATCTGAATTAAGCATATTAAAAAACAAAACCTATACTCAACTCAGGATAATCTGCTTTAAATAAATTTGCTTTTATTGACAGACCAACAAAAGCATTGAAATTTTGTCTGAAATTTGTTTCAAATAAATAATATTTTAAAGTCATTTTGCTACTTATATAATATTCAAATAAACGTTCAAATTTTATTTTATCAACATGATTTGCCCATTTATAATGTTTTATAATAAATGGTGTGTAAATGTTATATCCAATATGAGTATAAAATCCAAGATGCCCAAATAAATATTCGTGTCCAAGAAATACTGTTGCAATAGAAGCTTTTAACTTCTGTTGAGTTTCGTAGAAATTATTTTTTTGGATATAATCGTAATATCCTGAATAATATTTTGCAGTTATACCAAATGAAAAACTATGAATATTTTTTCTTCTGTAAGTGCCATAAATTGAAGTAGTATAAATAGCCCATTTTGGAGTTCCAACAGGCCACGTTGTGCCAGCATACTCGTTAATTCCTGTACCAAAACTAAAATTAAAATTGAAACAATCTTTTCTAATTGTTTTGTCCAACAACAATTCATTTGTTTTTGAATTTGTATCTCTTCTTTGGACAAAATATTTAAACCCCAAATCAATTGTAGGAATATTCACACCAGCATTAGGTATTTGATAATGCCCATTTGAAGCATGAGTATATGAAAAACCTACTCTCAAATCAATTTTTTTATTTAATTTATAACTGTAATACAACGACATAAAAGATAAATTGGTTATGTGTGAACCAACCAAAATATTATTAGGATTAGTAATGGAATCAAATGGATTGTTAAAATATGTTAAACCAACACCTATAGTTAATTTGAAGTTATTAGTTTTTTTCTGAAAAATAGTAATTGTCATACTTGGTATAATTCCAAAAGTAAAACCAAGCTGTTGATTATTACCAAGCGAGCTAAAAAACAATGACACACCCATTTCAGGATAATTATATAGTTCATGCCAATTTTTTTTACCTTGAGTTTGATGACCAATATAAAATTCATTGCTGTACGAAATACCTCGTTTTGGGAAATTCTCAAGTCCAATATAATTATTAATTATTTTACCACACTGAAATTTACTTCCTATTACAACTGTGTTTTTTATGCTATCTTGTGAGCTTACTATTGAAATATTAAATAGAATTTGTAAAATTACAATTATAAATACTTTTTTCATTTTTTAAAAAGTTTAAAGTTGCTATTCATATAAAAACCATAAGAATAGTCTAATGTTTGATTAATAACATCATAATATGACTCAGCACTTAATCCTATTTTAAAATCGTTGTAAACAACTTTTTTCAAAAATAAACTTGTAATTATTACTGAACGATTATCTTCAAAATGATTTTGATATTTGATTGATTCTGAATGATAATAAGGATTTCCCGATTTTGAAAAATATTTATTAGAATGCCAATATTGAATTTTAAAATTACACCATGAATTTTCAAATTCTATGTTTGATAATATCCCATAACCTAATTTATAATGCAGTTTTTTTTGAGGCGAAATATCTGTGGCAAGAAAATAATTGGTTGATAATTTGATATTATTTATATATTTTTTTTTCAAATTGTATTTATAAATAAAGCCTGTTGTGGAATTAACCACAGTTTCTACGGGCGTATTGCTTGTGTCTATTTGTCCCCCAATATGATGAGCTATTGCAGATAAGGAGAGACTTAAATTGTGTTTTTTATTCTCTTCAAAAAGAATGAAATTATTAGAAACTCCTGCTTCAAACATTTCTGGATAGCTTGAGTTTTGAAAAATAAATTGTTTCCAATTTAACCATAAATCAGACTTTATTGTTTTGTTATCAAATATTACTTGAAGACCATTTTCGGAGTCATTAGTTAGACAAGTCTCAAAATCAATTATTTGAGTAGATAAACTATGATTTACATTTCCATACAGTTCTCCAAAAATTACTTTTAAATTTGTTGTAGGACAATATTCTAATGAAAATACAGGTTTGATAAAACTAAAATTACTTGTTCCAAAATATTTTACCGTATAAAAACCTGCTTTTAATCGAACATTACTATACGGCGAAAAAACAAATTTAGGTTTAATTCCATAACCTATTAAGGTGTAGCCACGAATAAAATTATTTGAATATTCATAATTTCTAAAAAAATTAGAATTTTCAATTTCAATATTATATTTTAAACTATCAATTTGTGTATTTTTTTTTTTGAAAAAATTATCAATTCCTTGAGCAAAAATTGTTGACGAAAAAAATAGTACAAAAATTATTGTAGTTTGGATATTTTTCATTAGATAGTTCTTTATCTGTATTTTAAAAGCATATTCAAAAAGTGAATTAAGTTATCGGATTTTTTTAGCCCGTCTTTTAAGACAGGATATGAAAAATTCAAAAACCTAATTCACATTAGTATAGTTATTTCATTATACCTAAAGCATAGTATAAATTTTCTATTTCTTGTTTTGTTAGTCCTGTAGAAACTTGAATTTGTTCGGGTGTTGCTCCAAGTTTTGTCATTAATTTTACACTTTCTAA
>JAOZTW010000152.1 GCA_029938985.1 Bacteroidales bacterium
ACAAAAATCTGGGGGAACTTTTTTTAACAAAATAGCAAATTTTTAACACCTTACTGCTGGGGTGCATTTAATAAAATTTATATATTTTTATCAATATATTTTGTACTTCTGGTGCAAAAAGAAATAAGACCTCAATTGTCTATAAGAGCCAAATAAAATACGGTGTTTCTCATAAGTGTAAAGTACAAGGCATTTTTATTTTTTAAATTACGCAGTTTACTTATTGTAAATGAGGATTTTAAAATAATCAAAATAAGGCAATAATTTGCATTTATGAAAAATGCCGAATTTTAACACTTAAAATACTTTAGGAACTTACGTCTTAATACAGTAACAACTGATAACTGTAAGGGTGCAGTTTGATTTTATACCTTGAAAAAGAGCTTTGTTTCATTTTTTTTGAAAAATAATCTGCAGATTATCTGTCATTTATAATTATTGCATTTTAATATTTGGCATTTTTCATAAATGCAAATTATTGCGTTATTTTGATTTTTAGCAATTTAATGAATAGATAATAAGCTTTATTTTTCAAAAAAAGATACAGACTAACAAGGTACAAAATCAAACTGCACCCAAACTGTAAAGCATGTGGCACTGATAAAAATGTAAACCATAAATGAAAAGCCTATCATTCCTTAGTTAATCAGTTGCCACGTCCTTTAGGGCGTGGAGATTTTTTTAGTTATAACAGCATCTACCGGACAAATTTGTTTGCAAATATCACATTTAACACATTTTTCATTGTTAACAACATGTAGTTCATAGGGTTTATACGAAATTGCATCTGTAGGACATCGTTGTGCACATTTGGTGCAACCAATACATTCGTCCTCAATAAAATACATTATTAAATCTTTACATTTTCCTGAGCTACAAGTTCCATTTATATGTTCAATATATTCGTGTTTAAAATATTTTAAAGTTGACAGCACAGGATTTGGGGCAGTTTTTCCAAGTCCACATAAACTTCCTTTTTTTATACTTACAGCAATATCTTCAAGAATTTTTATATCGCTTAACTTACCTTTTCCTTCACAAATTTTTTCAAGTATTTCAAGCATTCTTCTTGTTCCAACTCTACAAAAAGTACATTTTCCACAAGACTGGTCTTGAGTAAACTCAAGGAAATAACGAGCTATATCAACCATACAATCATCTTCGTCGAGAACCACTAAACCTCCTGAACCCATCATTGCTCCAACTTCTTTTAGCGATTCAAAATCAATAGAAGTATCAGATAAATCTGCTGGAATACAACCTCCTGATGGTCCTCCTATTTGTACTGCTTTGAAAGTCTTTCCATTAGGAATTCCGCCACCAATTTCTTCAATAATTGTTTTAATTTTTACTCCCATAGGAACTTCAATCAAACCACCACGATTAATTTTTCCTGCAAGGGCAAAAACTTTTGTGCCTTTACTGTTCTGCGTTCCAATCCGATTAAAAGCATCAGAGTTTTTTCTTATAATCCAAGGAACAAGCGAAAAAGTTTCGGTATTATTAATTAAAGTTGGTTTGTTCCATAAACCTTTTTCGGCTGGATAAGGGGGACGCATTGATGGTATTCCTCTATTACCCTCAACTGAGGCTATAAGAGCCGTTTCTTCGCCACAAATAAATGCACCTGCTCCTTCAAAAACTTTCAATTTGAATGAAAAACCAGAATCGAAAATATTATTTCCAATGATATTTGCTTTTTCACAATAATTAATTGCTTCTTTAATTCGCTTTACTGCAAGTGGATATTCCGCTCTTATATAAAATAATCCTTCGGTTGCTCCTACTGCATAAGCGGCAATAATTACTCCTTCAATAATTCTATATGGATATGATTCTAATAACATTCGGTCCATAAAAGCACCTGGATCTCCTTCGTCGCCATTGCAAATAATATACTTTTTGTCAGAATCTGCATTTTTAACTATTTCCCATTTTATACCAGTAGGAAAACCACCACCGCCCCTGCCTTTCAAACCACTATCTTTTATTGTATTCACAATTTGTTGAGGCGACAAATTTGTCAAGCATTTTTTTAGTGATATAAAACCTTCTAATCTTTTATATTCTTCTAAATCAGAAGGATTAATAAATCCACTATGTTCTGTTGCAATATGAATTTGACCGTTCAAGAACTCAGATATTGGAGTATCTCTTCTTTCGGAGGAATATTTGCTAACAGATTTAGGAATATCTGTTAAAATACTTGTTTCTAAAAAATGGTAAATATTATTTTTTATTCTGTTAAAAAAGTTTCTAGATTTAAAATGTTTTTGAATAATTTCATTTACCTCTTCTGGTTTTATCTTGGTATAATAGTAAGGTATTTCATTTGGCTTATGAATTTCTAACATAGGAACTTGATTACAAATTCCTACGCATCCCACTTGTTTTACATCAACATCAATATTGCTTGAATTTAAAGTTTTTTCGAGTTCATCTTTCACGCCCGAACCTCCGCTTGCAATACAACAAGAACCTAAGCCTATCCGTATTTCGCCTTGCGAAACTTTGCTTTTGGTTATAAATTCGGTTTGTTTTGTTTGTGGATTATTTTTGGAAACAATAAAATCGTTAAGTATTTCTTTTATCTTCTCTGTTTCAACATGTCCATAAGTTGTTTCATCTATTTGTACCACAGGAGCAATTGTGCAACAACCCAAACAAGCAACTTTGTCAACAGTAAATAATTTATTTTTATCAGTGTCTTCAGGGCCAGTTATATCTAATTCTCGAAGGAAAGCATCGTAAACCAACATTGCTCCTTTTACATGACAAGCCGTTCCTACACACACTTTTATAACATGTTCGCCTACTGGTTTATGTCTAAATTGTGAATAAAAAGTAGAAATTCCATATATTCGAGAAGCGGTAATTTCTGTTGTTTCACAAACTCGTTGCATTGCTATTTCTGGCAAATAATTATATTCATCTTGAATTTCTTGTAAAATTGGTATTGCAGATTCTACAGATTTACCTTTTTCTAAAATTATTTTATCAACTATTTCAATAATTTGTTGGCTCATATTGTGTAGTTTATATACTTTTATTTCAAAAAAGGATTTTTTATTTAGTATAATTTATTGACTAATTAGAACTTAATCCCTACAACGGAAATATCATCAATTTGTCTTAACTTTCCTCTCCATTTAACAAATTCTGATTTTAAAATTTCTTTTTGTTGTACCATTGTTTTGTCATTGTTATCCAAAAGTAATTTCAAAAAATTTCTTTTGAAGTATTTTTTTCGTCTTGGACCACCTATTTGGTCTTGAAAACCATCAGAAAACATATACATCGCATCTCCTTTTTCAATATCAAATTCTATATTTTCAAAAGGTGCATCTTTTTTAAAATAATATGCTCCAACGGGCATATCTGTTGGTTGGTATGTTATTATTTTTTTATTTCTAACTATAATTAGTGGGTTGTTAGCACCCGCAAACTCCCCTTTCATAGTTTTTGTATTTATTTTCACAAGTACCATATCCATACCATCTCTTACTTTATATTCTGCAGCACCTTGATTCAATGATTTTATTATCATATCTTTAAGGTTGTAAAGCACTATTCCTGGAGTTGTAACTTTATTTTCATTAACAATTTCATTAAGTAATCCAATTCCCAACATACTCATCATAGCTCCTGGAACTCCATGCCCCGTACAGTCTGAGCAGGCAAACATGTATTCGTCTTTGTTCAAATTACTTAGCCAATAAAAATCACCACTTACAATATCTTTTGGTTTGTAAAAAATAAAGTAATCTTTTATCTGTTTATTAATTAAATCTGTGTTTGGTAAAATAGCGGTCTGAATGGTGTTTGCATAAGTAATACTTGATTTTATTTTAGTATTTTGTTTTTTCAAATCGCTGTGCATTTGAGTTATTTTTTCATTTTTATTTAATAAATCTTCTGCTTGTGCCGAAATTTCTTCATTTTGCATTATTATTTGAGCATTTTTAGTTTTTAATTCGTTAAACGCTTTTCGTTTTAGAATTAACTGTAAAACGGCAAAAATGGTTAAAAGCAATATGAGAAATATTCCTATTGACAAGCTTATTATCCAACGTTTTTGTCGTTCATTTTTAATAATTTCAGCTTGTTTGTCTTTTTCTAATAATTGTTTTTCTGCTTCCTGCAATTTTATTTTTTCTCTATTTTTTGTTAATTCAGTATCTTGTCGTCCAATAGTCGCAATTAATTTCACATTAGCATCTGCAATAAGATATTTTTCTTTATAGTCCATAAGAAGACTCTCGTTTTCTAAAGCTTTCAATTCTTCATTTGATAAATATTTTTTAAAGTCTATAAAATTTGTATCGCAAGCCGAAGTTTTTGCTATTATATCTGCTAATAAATAGTTATTGCTTTTTTTAATCGAAAAAAAGTTATCTGTTTCAGCTATTTCATTAGATTTTTTTAAGTATATATCTGCCTCAGTATAATTTTGATTTTTATAATATATTTTGCCAATATTATGTAATGCTTTTGCTTTGCTGAGGTTTGAACTTTCACCTTCACTAATTTTTTTGTATGTAGTAATTGCTTCTTCTACTTTATTTGTTTCATAATATACTCTTGCTAAGTTATTTAATTGAGAGTATGTTTTATTCGTATTGTCTAATTCAATAGCTCTAAGTAGATATTCTTCTGCTTTTTCATAATTTTTCAATTCCAAATAAATAGTAGCTGCATTATTGAGGGTTTTTACTAATTCAACTTCATTATTATTGTTGCCTTCTATAACAATATTTTCTTCGTAAAGTTTAAGTGCTTCTTCGTATTGCTGTATTTTTGTATAAATACTTGCAAGATTATCATTTAATTTTGCCTTAGATGCCACATCGTTAGGGTCGCAATTATCAATAGCTTTTTTCAATGTTTCAATTGCTATTTCATATTCTTTCATTGCCTCGTAAACAAAAGCAAGGCTTGTATAAGTCTCTTTTTTATAATTATTATTTTCTGATTCTTCAAAATTATTCAAAGCACTTTTGTATTCATCAACCGCATTAAGATTATTGTTTAACAAAAAACTATTTCTTGCAAGTTGTGTATAAATTTCACCTGTTTTAGTGGTGTTGTTACTTTTTTTCGCATCTTCAAGAGCATCTAAATATATTAGTCTTGCACCTTCATAATTATTTTCCTGATTATATTTTTCGGCAAGTTTAATTTTTAAATATACTAAGGTGTCAATATTATCTTTATTCGATAATTTCTCTATTATAGCTTCAAGTTGTTCTTTTGTTGCATTTTCTACTTTTAGAGTATCAAGCTCTCCATCATTATTAACTGGTTGTATCTTACGTTCTTCTAAGGTGAAATTCTCATGAACTCCATTTATATCAAGCTCAAAATTCAAATCTATTGATTTTATTGTCTCACCTTCAGTTAGTTGAGAGTAACTTTTAAAACTAACTGTGGTTTTTTCAGAATATTTTATAGTTTTTTCTGGTTCGCCTCTCATAGCCTCTCCATTAAATACTCCTTTAGGTTTCGTCATAAAATTTCTTTCGCTTGTTGTTACATTTGGTTCTATCGTAACTTTAGCTTTTGTTGCAAAGTAATTTTTTGGGAAAGTGATAGTTGTGGTGAGTTTTAAAAAACCATTTTCAATAGTATGGCTATTTTCAAAAGTAATTTTATGCTTGTTATTAAGCATGCTTTCATTTGTGCCTTGTGAAAAAACTGAAGTTATTGAAAATAGAAATAAAATAAAAAAAGGAGTAACAATTTTAAATATTTTGCTATATTTTGTTTTCATAATTTTTATGTGTTTGTGTTTTTTTTTTACAAAAATAGTTTTTTATGAAAAAAAAAAAAAAAAAAAATTAAATATTTTGTGCTTAATATAGATATGAAAGCTTAAATTACTTTTTATCAATCATATAAAAGTTTTTTATTTTTTATTTTTTATATATATTATTGCAAATATTTATCCAAAAAGTATTATTTTAAATAATAAATGAAAATAAAAATGCCTTGTACTTTACAGTTATGAAAAACGCCCATATTTTTTTGAAGAAGTAAAAAGTAAAAAAAACAAGTTTAAATCGTCAATTATTATTTCTTTTTCACTTAATATCTGAAAAGTCGGGAAAACTTTTCAGTAATATTAAAAAATACAATTTGCTGTTCAATTTGCCGTAGAGACAAGGCATGCCTTGTCTTTACAACATATTTTGCATATAAAATTGACATAAAAAAACAACGTATTTGTATTTATTTCAGTAATATACAGAATAGTTGGAAAAACTGCTTGTCTAAATATTCAAAACTGATTAATAAAAAATCAATAAAATTGCTTATTGCTATGAAAATCAAACAGATAAATATTGCAAAAAAGTTTTCCCGACTTTTCACTTAATATGCCTAATTCAATAAAAATTAAATTTCAACATTACCATTTTCATTAATTTTTTGCAATTTAATTCTTTTTATTTTGTTAACAAAATTTTCATTGTACTTTATTTCAATTTTAATATAATTTGTGGTATAGCCATACATTTTATTGTTAACTTTTTGGGCTTCAAATAATACTTCGTAATGTTTATTCAAATTATTTTTGTAAAAAATAGAATGCTTTTTATTTGATAATTTTTTTAAAGAATTTGCTCTTTGAGAAATAATATTTCCATTAATTTTATTTTTCATCAAATTTGAAGCAGTATTTTTTCTATCAGAATAAGGAAAAATATGTAAATATGAAATAGGTAATTCTTCTAATAAGTTATAAGTTTCCATAAAATCTTTTTCGGTTTCATTTGGAAATCCAACTATTACATCAATACCAAGAAAAGCATCTGGAATGATTTTGTTAACTTCTTTTATTTTGTTTTTGAAAAATGTACTATTATATCTACGTTTCATTAATGCTAAAATCTTATCAGAGCCAGCTTGAAGCGGAATATGAAAGTGTGGTAGGAATTTTTGTGAATTTTTAACAAAATTTATTATTTCAGAAGTTAATAAATTTGGTTCAATCGACGATATTCTATATCTTTTTATCTTTTCAACTTTATTTAATTGTTTTAATAAATCAAAAAAAGTTTCGTTTGTTGTTTTTCCAAAGTCGCCTATGTTCACTCCTGTCAAAACAATCTCTTGAAATCCTTTTTCTGCAATTTCATTTGCTTGATTTACAATGTTTTTAATATAAGTATTTCTACTTAATCCTCTTGCCAGTGGTATGGTACAATAGGTGCAAACATAATTACAACCATCTTGAATTTTGAGAAAAGAACGTGTTCTATCTCCCATAGAAAATGCAGAATCGTAACTTTGAATATTGTCTGTTGTGTCTGGATTTTTAATATTTATTTCATCAAAATTTTTATATATTTCATAAATTTTGAATTTATCTTTTGTACCTGCAACAAAACTAACTCCTTCTATTTCAGATAATTCTTTTTTAAATAATTGGGCTGAACAGCCAATAACAATTACCTTTGTACTTTCGGAACTTTTTATTGCTTTTTTAATTGCTTGGCGAGATTTTTTATCTGCCTGCGAAGTAACTGTACAGGTGTTAATTATGCTAAGTTCTGCTTTTTCGCCAAATTTCACTTTTTTAAAACCATTGTCAGTGAATTTTTTTACAATAGTTGAACTCTCTGCAAAATTTAATTTGCAACCCAATGTGTGAAATGAAATTGTTTTATTCATTGTTAATTAACTTGCTAATTATTAATAAAATCTAATAAAAGACGAAATAAATCTTCGTATTCAATTAAAGGAACAGCCTCGGCTTTATCATAAATATTATGATATTCTTTGTACTCGCCAAGTGTATAAATAAAAAAACATTTAACACCTTTGTCATAAAAAAAATAATGGTCGCTATTTGCTGCAGCTCCTCTAATTTTTACATCAGCCAAGTATTTTTTTTCGTTGTTAATATCTTTTAATTTATTAAAATCGTCTATAAACACTTTGCCATTAACTATTTTAATACCCTTTTCGCCACTTCCAACCATATCTAAATTTATTAAAAATTTAATTTTTTCTAAATCAAAAATTGGATTTTTAGTATAATACTTTGAGCCTAACAAACCTAATTCTTCACCCGAAAATAACATTACTGCAATAGAATAATGAGGTTTTGTTTTTTGAGAAGCGAGTTGTTTTGATAAATCTAAAACCATTGCTACACCACTTGCATTATCATTTGCTCCTGGAAAATATGTGTTTTTTCCCATGCGTCCAATGTGGTCGTAATGAGCCGTAAAAACAAGAAAACTATCAACTTCTCCTTCAATATAACCAATAATATTTTGCGTTTGATAGTTTTGTAAATATTCTGATTCTATTTCAATATCAATAGTTTTTAATGACTTTGTTAAACTTTGTCTTTTTATTTCAACTACAGGAAAAGTATTTATTGTTTGCGACGGACGATAAGTCAAATTTTTATTCTGAACGACTATAACACCTTTGGCTTTCAGTAAATTATGTTTTACAATTTTTTCATAAGTTGACTTAAAATATGGTTTGTTAGCACCAACTGTATCAATAAAAACAAATTCGTTAGAATGATTTTGTTTTTTAAATTTTTTAAATTTTTTATTATCCGAGATTATTTTTGCATCAAGAATTGCTATTTTGTATTTTCCGTTTATATCTGGCGAATTTGCCCAAATTAAATAATCAACAGCAGGAACAAGCTTCTTTTTATCTAAACTTACTTCAACTTTTCCAGGAAATGTATTAACATTAATATTATACTTTTGAAAATAATCTCCATCAAACGGTAGAATACCATTGGTTTGCAATTCTGTTTTTATAAAATTTGCAGCTGTCAAATCGCTGTTATGTACATAGCCTCTTCCGTGCATAGAGGGTGAGGCAAGACTGTCTATTAAAAATTTAGCATAGTTAATATCTTGACTGAAAGATATTAAACAGAAGCTTAGTAAAATAACAGTTGAAAAAAAACTTCTCATAAAAATTATTTGTTTTTAAAGGGATTATAACTTGGAAGTAATTCTTAGGTAATAATTGAACAGTTGTTGGTTAAGATTTCAATAAATTTTATTTAAATATTAATTATCAATTATTAAATTAAATGACAGTCCACTTTTTGCAATTATTTCTATTTGTTTTCAATCAGGCAATTAGTAATCATACAAACAATTATTGTAATTACTTAAAAGTAGTTAACCATATATAAACAACTTTGTTAAGGTCAATTTTAACATTATGCTTAGTTGTAAATAATTACAATATAAGCATGTAAATATTTTATGCCTTGCCTAATACATAAAATAGCTTTTAAAAAATGTTGTCTAAATATGATAACCTACATATTTGATATTTTCTGTATTTTCGTATTACAAAATTAATATTTTTTCAATATATTTAGTTGTTATTTCTAATTTTTTTGCAATTGTTTCGTTATCTAATTTTTTAATAAATTTTAATTTCATTATTTTCGAATCTATTTCTGCTTTTTGTCTTTTTAATTTTTCTTCATGCTTTTCTTGTTCTGCTTTTTGTCTTTTTAATTTTTCTTCATG
>JAOZTW010000768.1 GCA_029938985.1 Bacteroidales bacterium
CGAACCGCCAAGTACGTGAACCGTACGCTTGGTGGTGTGAGAGGTGTACTGGCTATAAAGTAGTCAGCCGCCTACTCGATTACAGGCTTTATTATTCATTTTATCATTATCAAGTAAAGATTTTGTTGTTTTTTTTACTTGACAATCCTATCAAGTAAAGATTTTGCTATTTTCTTTATCTGATAGCTTTATGTAAAAAGATTGTAAAGTCTTTCATTTATGTAATAATTTGTTTTCCAACGTTTCTCTTTTTTTAATAGTCCTAATTTTATCAATTTGTTCAAATATTGTGTTGCAGTTGGTTTACTTACTTGTAAATCGGTCATTACAAAATCAATCTTTGTATATGGATGCTTAAATAAGTTTTCTACCAAATCCTTAGAATACATTTTAGGATAAATTTCTTTAATTTTGTTAATGTATTCGTCCATTAACAATTTGATTTTCTGGATTAAATCAATTGTCGATTTTGATGTTTCCGTAACACCGTTTAAGAGCCAAATTAACCAACTTTCATAATCGTTGCTTGTTCTAATATTTTGCAAGTGTTTGTAATATTCTGATTTGTTTTGAATTATGTATTTGCTTAGATATAAGACTGGAATATCAAGCAATTGCTGTTGAACTAAATATAGAATGTTGATTATTCTACCTGTCCGACCGTTTCCATCATAAAAAGGATGAATACTCTCAAATTGGTAATGAATTATTGGCATTTTTAATAATGGGTCAATGTCCTGTAAATCGTTATCATTTATGTATTTTTCAAGATTTGACATTAATTCTACAATTGTATCGTAATGTTGTGGCGGTGTATAAACAGTTTCACCTGCTGAATTTTTCAATGCAGTTCCGGGAATTTTTCTTAATCCTTTCTTATTCGGTTCAAGCTGTCCGTGTATCTCAATGATATTATTTGAAGTAAGCAAACTGTATTTTCTCACAAGTGCAAATCCATGTTTTAAAGCTTGGGTGTAATTTTGAACTTCTTTTGCTGCAATACTTTCAACAGTATTATCAACAGTTGCAAGAAATAATTCGTCATGAGTTGTTACAATATTTTCAATTGCAGAACTGTCCTTTGCTTCCTGTAATCCTAATGTATTTACCAAAATGTTTTCATTTGGAATTGTTTTGGCTTCACCTTTTAGTTCTGCTAAAGCTCTGCTCGCTTTATTTAAGGCTCGTAAAACAGCTTTTGTTTCAATATCTTGTTTTGGCGGAAGTTTATGTAATTCAATAAAATTCATTTTAAACAAATTTATTTTTATATTAAAAAAGTAGAAATATATTTTTTATAATTAGTTGAATTATTTTTTTTCAGTAATTTTAAAATGTTCAAGTATTTTTTCATCAAACCAACCTAAGTGTTCTAAAATCAATTTAAGTTCATCTGATTTAAACCTTTTGTTATCACTAAAATCTGTATGTAATATTTCAAACTGACGATTTTCGTTTATTCCAATTGCAATACTATTACAATATAAATATTTATTATACAACGCAAAACCTTCTGCTGCAATAAACATATATTTTCTAATTTCATTTTTACTATATTTTTCAGGATAATATAACAAACTAAATGCAATATTATTTAAAATAAAATGACGATGTAATATTCTATTATATTTGTTGTTTTTATAATTATCAATGAAATGAAAGAAATAAAAACTGAAAAAATTTCTTTCATTCCGATTTAATGTCATTAACTCTTCTGATATTTTTTCACCATTTTCAATTAGCAATAAATCATTCTGAACCCAAAAATCTAAAAACATTTCAATTTCAGAGATAGTTTTTTTTGTCGTCTTAAAATAGTTCTCTAAATCAAGAATAACATTTTTATCATATTGCTGTTTTACAAATTCTGCAAAAACAAGACGATTTTCTTTAAAAGCTGTAATTAATTCGGTTTCACTTCCGAATAAAACAATTTTATTTGTGTTGCTTAACAAATATTCTCTTTGTATCAAATATTCTGTTACAGGGTTTGTTCATAAAAAAAATAAGCCTTAATTAAGTCGCTGTTTTTCTTTAAATTAATAATTTATTTTTTTGTTGAACAAAAACGAATAATCAAACATCGTCAATTATAATAATTTGAAATTAAGCCTTTTATATTCTGATTTTATTTTTTATGAACAAACCCTGTATTCTGTTAAATCACTTATTGTATCTAATTCTTTAATTATGTTTTTAAACTCGTCACCTTGTAGAATATGAATAAATTTAGATGTTTTTTCAGTCAGTCTTCCTGGGTGATAAAATTCCAAACCCTTTCCAAAAAATATTATTATTCGTATTGTCTTTGTATAATTACTTTTATTGAATTCAATTTCACCTTTAATTGGATGTTCAAAAATAATATCTTTTGTTGATTTAAATAATTTTCTCTCAACACCTTGAATTTATTTTGCCGCTTTATTTACTGTATTATTAAAATATCGCTCATAATTACCTTTAAATTCATAATTTTTAATTTCAAAAATTATACAATAATCTTTGAACAGTATCAATAAATAAATGACATCCAACATAATGTTAAGGTGTTTATTATTACTATTGTCAAGTCTATTCGTAGTTGTTTGTTCGTAATTTCGGCGTTTTTCATAAGTGTAAAGTACAAGGCATTTTTATTTTTTAAATACCG
Source organism: Bacteroidales bacterium (assembly GCA_029938985.1). GTDB lineage: Bacteria > Bacteroidota > Bacteroidia > Bacteroidales > JAOZQN01 > JAOZQN01. The sequence goes on from JAOZTW010000768.1 coordinate 2,651, forward strand.
CAG
>JAOZTW010000153.1:0-8195 GCA_029938985.1 Bacteroidales bacterium
ATGCTAATTAAGTGTTATTTGTAAAAACTTAATATATTGATTATCTGGGTGTTATACTTCCACTAAATAACTGCAACTATCTAATAATCAGGCAAATATGAAGGCGAAAACTTTAGTTAAATAAGATAACAGTAATAGAAAAGAGTTGCTAACAATGGAGTAATAAAATTATTAAATAATGTGAAAAATTTAACTTATAAACACATTTATTTAATTATGAAATGACTGATATTAAACTGATTATCAGAAATAAATATAATAAAAAACAATATGTTTCATTTTTTTTGAAAAAAACGTTACATTCTATGTGGTTTTAACCTTAGGCTATCCACGTAAGGTTGGACAAAGATGATTATCAACGACTTTTTGTGGCAAGTGTGGACGCTTGCCACATAGTCATTTATGCGTAAAGCGTCCACGCTTTACACGAATTTTTTTGTCCAACTTTACGTGGGTAGCCTAACCTTATTAGAAAAAATGAATTACACAACAATTATCAAACTTTCTTGTATCTCTAATATAAACAATTGAATTTTAAGGTGTAAACCAATTCTTAATTTCTAATTGCCATTTACGGCTTTAAGCCTTAATAAATTAACAAAAATGAATACCAAAGAAAAAATAAATAAAATATTACAAATAACATTTCATCCAGCAATTATACCTTTGGTTGCTTTGTATTTGCTGTTTAATAGCAACAATTATTTATCAAGTTTAATTCCTCAAGCTTTCAGACTAAATTTGTATTTATTTACACTTATTATAACAATACTTATTCCTGCCGCATTATATTATGCGGTTAGATTATTTTATGAACCAGTAAAAAAAGGACAAAAAGAAAATAAAACTGTTTCTTATATGATATTTGTGATTTCAAATTTAACAGCTTTCTATCTATTTACTACATTATCTCAAAACATTCCTGTATTTATTCCACTTATTTTTCTTACAGCTGCAATAGTTGCAGTAATTATGTTATTAATTTCTTTTGCAATAGATATTAGTCTGCAAATGATAGCTCTTGGTGCAATTACTGCATTTATAACTTTAATTTCAATTTTATTTAAAACAGACCTCCTCTACTACATACTTTCTATATTAACAATATCAGGAATTGTAGGTACTCTATTATTATTTACAAAAAAACATAACGAAATTCATATTTTTACGGGTTTTTCTTTTAGTTTTTTTTCCACTATTTTAATATTTGTTTTAGTAACGCTTTTATAAATGCTTTATACTTTACAAGAAATTGCAAAAATTGTTTCTGCAAAGTTGCATGGGAACAACAAACAAATTATTAAACAAATAACCACTGACAGCAGAACTTTTACTTTAAGTAAAAACTCCATTTTTTTTGCAATTGTAGGTCTAAATCATGATGGACACAATTATATAAAAGAACTTTATAGAAAAGGGATAATTAACTATGTTGTAAGTAGAACAGATGTTTTTATTAAAGATTTAGATGATGCAAATTTTCTTGTAGTAAACAATACAATTGAAGCACTACAAACACTTGCTCAATACCACAGAACCAAGTTTGATATTCCTGTGCTTTCAATAACTGGTAGCAATGGAAAAACAATTATTAAAGATTGGATTTTTCAATTACTTGAAAAAGAAACAATTGCACTAAAAAGTCCTAAAAGTTATAATTCTCAAATAGGAGTTCCATTATCGGTGTTGATGTTGGAACAGCAACACAAAATAGCCATATTTGAAGCTGGTATTTCTCAGACTGATGAAATGGAAAAATTAGAAAAAATTATTTCTCCTGATATTGGAATATTTAGTAATATTGGCGATGCTCATCAAGAAAATTTTATTGATAAAAAAAGTAAAATACAGGAAAAATTAAAGCTTTTTTATAATTCTAAAACAATTATTTATTGTAAAGATTATGCTGAAATAGATAAATTAATTAGAGCTAATATAATTTTTGACAATAAACAATTATTTTGCTGGTCGGAAAAGCAAAATGCAAATTTGCAAATTATTAAAAAGAACAAATTTGAGAAGTTTACTGAAATATTAGCTAATTATAAAAATGAAAACATAACTATAAAAATTCCTTTTACAGATAATGCCTCAATAGAAAACTCAATACATATCTTGTCTTTTATTTTGGTACAATTTCCTAATACTAAGGTTAACAAGTTTGATTTTAGTAATTTACATTCAGTAGAAATGCGATTGGAACAAAAAGCGGGAGTTAACAATTGCACAATAATAAACGATAGTTATAACTGTGATTTGGCATCTCTAAAAATTGCTTTGGATTATTTAAAACAGCAAAATCAGAATAAAAATAGAACCATTATTTTGTCTGATTTAATAGAAATTGGAACTAACGACCGCCTTCTCTATTCTCAAATATCAGATATTTTAATTAAAAATAAAATATCAAAACTTATTGGAATAGGTAAAAATATTTCGCAAAATGCAGATTTATTTAAAATAGATAAAATATTTTATCAAACAACAAAGCATTTTTTAAAAACTCAAAAACCAAAACACTTTAAAAATCAAACAATTCTACTTAAAGGAGCAAGGAGTTTTAAATTTGAAGAAATTGCCAAACTGCTACAACAACAAAACCATATAACTGTTTTTGAGGTTAACTTACAGGCAATTATTGATAACCTTAACTATTTTCGTACTTTATTAAAAACCCGTACCAAAACAATGGTTATGGTAAAGGCTTTTTCGTATGGAAGTGGAACTTACGAAATAGCAAATATTTTGCAACATCACAGAGTTGATTATCTTGGAGTTGCATATATTGACGAAGGTATTGAACTTAGAAAAGCAGGAATAACAATTCCAATTATGGTTATGAATCCTGTAACCGATAATTTTAAACATTTTTTAAAATATAATTTAGAACCAGAAATATATAATTTGCAAATTATAGAACAATATATTAATGCTTTGAAAAATAGTAATTCGTCTAAACTACTAATTCATATAAAATTAGATACAGGAATGAATCGTCTTGGTTTTTTGGAAAACGAAATTGATGATTTGATTATTTTTATAAAAAAGCATGATAATATTGAAATTAAATCCATTTTTTCGCATCTTGCAGGCAGTCCCGAAGTGGAGCATGACAAATATACCAAAACTCAAATTGAGCTTTTCGAAAAAATGTCATCAAAAATTATTCAACAGTTTGATTATCCTATAATAAGACATATACTGAACTCCGCTGGTGTAGAACGTTTTACTGAACATCAATACGATATGGTACGACTCGGAATAGGATTGTATGGAATTAGTGCTATCAATCAAAAAAAGGTAAAAAATATTGCGACTTTTAAAACTCGTATTTCTCAAATAAAACATGTTAAAGCTGGCGAAACCATTGGTTATAGTCGAGTTGGAAAAACGGAAAAAGATATTAAAATTGGAATTATTCCAGTGGGATATGCTGATGGTTTTAATAGATTATTAAGCAATAAAAAAGGTAAAGTATTGATTAATAATAAATATTTTGCTCCAATAATAGGAAATATTTGTATGGATATGTGCATGATTGATATTACAAATATTACGGCATCAGAAAACGATGAGGTAGTTTTAATTGGCGAAAAAATACCTGTAAGTGAAATTGCTGAATTACTACAAACAATTCCTTATGAGGTATATACAAGTATTTCGCAAAGAGTAAAAAGAGTTTATGTTGTTGAGTAAATTGATTTGTAAAACTGTATTTTTTTGTAGTTGCAGATTTATCTGCTCTGTTATTACAATTTTATTGCTATCTTTACTTTACCTTTATTTAACATAAAAAAGCCTTTGCATTTTTCATAAATGCAAATAACTGCCTTATTTTGATTATTTTAAAATCCTCATTTACAATAAGTAAAATGCGGTATTTAAAAAATAAAAATGCCTTGTACTTTACACTTATGAAAAACGCCAGTTTATTCATTACTGTGTGTGATTAACTTACGGTTACAGTATCTTGTGTTTTATTTATTTGGCTATAAAATTTACATTTCTCAAGCAGTTCGTGGTGTTGCCCCGAAGAGATTATTTTTCCCTTATCCATAACAAAAATTCTATCTGCACCTTTTACTGCATTAATTTTTTGACTAATAATAATTGTTGTCATTTTATTTTTTGATTTATAAATGTTTTTTATCACCTTAGCCTCTGTTGTAACATCAAGCGAAGAGGTTACATCGTCGAGAATTAAAATATCTGGTTTTGCAAGCAAAGCTCTTGCTATTGCCACTCTTTGTCGCTGTCCGCCAGACAATCCTGCACCCCTTACACCTACATTTTCTTCAAATTGCTTTTCTTTTTTTAAGATAAATTCTTCGGCACAAGCCGCTTGGGCAGCAATTTTCATTTCTTTTTCTGTGGCATTTGGGTCTCCGTAGCGAATATTTTCTGCAATAGTACCAGAAAAAAGCATTGTCTCTTGTAGAGCTACATTTATTCTGCTTCTAATTGTATTTAATGATAAATTTTTAATATCTTTATTATCAATCAAAATTTTGCCTTTCGTGTTATCATAAAATCGTGGGATTAAATGAATTAAAGATGATTTTCCTGCTCCTGTTGTTCCAATTATTCCAATTTTTTCGCCTGCTTCAATCCTAAAACTCAAATTTTGAATTGCTGCCTCGCCCTCACCATATTGTAAATCAACATTTTGAAATTCAATATTTCCATTCAATTTATTCAAATCAATAGCATTTTTATTCTCTTTAATTGCAGGTTTAACTTCCAAAAGTTCAATAACTCTATCTGCCGAAGCCATTGCCATAGATATAAAATTAAGCACCATAGCAAGTACTAATATTGGAAAAACTGCCATTGTAGCATAATTATTAAAAGCCACAAGTTCTCCCAAAGTAAGTTTTTCTATACCAACCATATTGCCACCAACCCAAATAGCAATTAATCCAGTAAAATTTCCTATTGTTATAAGCAAAGGTAATAAAATTGACATTAAATTTCCTACCTTAATTCTTATCTGATAATAACTCTTGTTTTGTTTATCAAATTTTTGTTCTTCCGTTTTTTGTGCCGAAAAAGCTCTTACTAATTTTGCACCTGCAATATTTTCTTGAATAACATTGTTTACTCTATCCAAAGCCTCTCTTATATGTGTAAACAAAGGTCTTAAATAACGAGCAACAAAATAAAAGAACAATAATGTTACCAACATTATTCCACTTAAAATTGTGGCAAGATAAACATCTATTAAAAACATTCCGCCCATTGCACCAAAAAGCATTAATATAGCAAGCACCAACATAAACAAGCCCATGCGAACAAATTGCTGTATAGTTGAAACATCGGAATTGAGCCGAACCATTAATTCGCCTGTTCTCCATTTATCAAAATCGGCAAAGGCAAACAATGATACTTTTTTAAATAATTTGTTTCTAATAGAATACCCCATTCCTTGTGCACTTCGTATCAACAGAATACCGCTATAATAATTTAAAAAACTACCAACTAAGCCAAACGAAAGTAGTATTATTGCCGCATAAATAACTGTTTTAATGTCCTGTTTCCCTATTCCATCATCAATTGCCCATTGGCTAATTCGTGGTTGAATTAAATTAAATCCAGTTGAAATAACCAGCAAAACAAAAGCTATTGATAGATGTACTTTATATTTTTTCAAAAATCTAAAACAAGCTAATAAATTTTTCATTTTATATATTATTTAACGGCATTTTTCACGAGTATCAATTTCTTCGTTACTTTTGAAATATTAAAATGCTCATTTACAAAGGTAAACTTTAATTCTAATATTTCAAAAAAGCTTTGAGCTTGACACTCGTGAAAAACTCCAATTTTTTGTGCTACTTTTAAAATTTTCATTTACAAAGGTAAATTTCAATTCTGTAATTTCAAAGAAACTTAAATTTACATTTGTGGAACTAACCTATTTAGCACATTTTAAAACCATTATAAATAAAATTATTTTACTTTAGCAAACACATATTCGCCTGCTTTAAAAGTATTGCAAACATAACAATTTTCAATTTTATTATTTTCGCATTTAATTTCTTTCCACTTACTTTTGCTATCTGGTCTGTAAAGCAAAACAATATCTTTCTTGTTTTGTACAAATTTATCGGTGTAATAATTATCTTTATAATAAAAATTAAGTTCAGCTTTAAATTCATCTTGAGCAAAACTTTCAACTTTCCAATAATGTGATGCAACTGTATATTTTTTAGTTTTATTATTTTCTGGTTCTATCCAACACGATTGCACTCTAACAAAAGCAATTTTTTTATTTTTCAAAACTTTTAATTCTACTTGTGTGGCTTCAAAAACAAAATTACCTCTTGAATCAGTAATTTCATGAGCGTTATCTATGGTTGCATCTGTTATTTTTTCGTTCAAATCAAGCATTATTAATACAGGTTTGAAAGGTAGCTCAAATGAATTTTTTCCTAATTCGCCAGAAAATTCAAAAATTCTTTTTTCTGTTTTTAAATCTTCGTTCATAAAAAATATTTCTATACGATTAGAATTAGCAAATTTATTAGCAGCCACAAGTCTTTGTTTTACTTGTATTTCTACTAAATATTTTCCATTTTTTTCTTTAATATTCTGGTTTATTATTTCAAAAAAAGTAAAACCTTTTGAATAAATCCAAAATTCAAAAAAATCGGTTAAATCAATTCCAGAGGATTTACTAAATGAATTTTTCATATCTTCCGAAGAAGCATTTCCAAAAGCAAATTCTTTAAAATAATTTTTAGCACTATTATAAAACAGACTATCACCCATATATCCACGCAAAGCATGAACCACACTCGAACCTTTATCATAAACAGTGCTTCCGTAAGTATTTTCAGGCGACACACCTGCAACCGCCAGATAATCACCGTCCCACAAATGTGTGCGAGTAAGCACTTTTATATGGTTATCACGAACATAGCTTTTAAACTTTTTTGTTCCATAAAATTCTTGTATAAATATAGCTTCGCAGTAGCTTGCCCAGCCTTCGTTTATCCACATGTCTTGTGAGGTTTTGCAAGTTACCAAGTTGCCAAACCAATTGTGTGACAGTTCATGAACATATAAATTTTGATTTTTCAACGTTCCATTTACTGCATAACTTGGATATGCTATGTTTGTAGCGTGTTCCATTGCACCAGAACTAAAAGAAGTTTCGACATAACCAACTCTTTCCCAGGCATAAGCACCAAATTTCTCTTCAAAAACTTTTATTGCTGAATGTAAATTGACAAATGATTTTTCCGCTTTTTCTTTTTTATTTTTAAACACATAAATATTAACTGGTATTTCTCGCTCTATTCCTTTGTAGGTGCTACTCAAAAGCTCGTAATGCGACACAGCCATTGAAGACAAATAGGTTGGTATCTCATCTTTTATTCGCCAATGAAATGTTTTTGTGTGTTTTTTTACCTCAATTTCTTCTACAAGTAAGCCAGAGCAAACAGCAGTTCTATTGTTGTTTACTGTTATGTTATAATCGTAAGTTGCCTTATCTGTAAAATGGTCAATGCAAGGAAACCAAACTCTCCCATAAGCATGTGGATAATCGGTCATACCTACTCCAATATTAAAAACATCTCTTTCTGAAAACTGAAATCCTCCCCATCGTTTATCTTTTGTAGGTTTGCCATGATAATATACAGTTATTACTAATTGGTCATTTTTATTTGCCGTTTTAGTAAGATTTATATTTATTATTTTTTTATCATGTTTCCATTTTGATATTTTTTCATTTTCAATAAAAATAGAATCAACTGTAAGCTTTAGTAAATCTAATTTTATTGTTTTTGTATTATCAAAAAGCGGAAACAATGTTAGTTTAGTATTTCCTTTTATTTGTTTGTTTGTATTATCTCCTATTTCTAAATTTATCTGATAAAGAACAACATTTATTGAATCTCTAAAATTTATATTTTGAGAAAATAGATTAATTACAATAAACAAACCTATTACTAATATTGATAATTTTTTCATTTTAAATGTCTAATATTTTATTAATATTTTTTCTATTTTGATTAGTCAGTTCAATTATTTGAGCTACTGTCTTTTTTTCTTTATAATAATATTTAATAATTAAAGATTCTAATAAAGCTTCCGCCTTTTCTTTTTCGGCTTCCGCCTTTTCTTTTTCGGCTTCCGCCTTTTCTTTTTCGGCTTTCAATCTTAACCGTTTTTCATTATCGGCTTTATCT
>JAOZTW010000153.1:8295-9515 GCA_029938985.1 Bacteroidales bacterium
TGCTTAAAAGCTACTTGGTTATCTAAAGGGGCGTATTTCATATTTATGTTGTTTTACTTACAAATATAAACTATTATTTTTTAAAAAACAAGTTTTTTTATTTTTTTAGATAAATAATTAAAAATCAATTTCCACACATACCGGACAATGGTCTGAATGAACGGCATTTGGTAAAATACAGGCAGACCTCAACAATGGTTTTATATTTTGTGTTACAATATTATAATCAATTCTCCACCCCTTATTATTTTTTCTTGAATTTGCTCGGTAGCTCCACCAACTATATTCGCCTTCGTTGTTATTAAATTCTCTAAATGAGTCGATAAAGCCATCGTCAATAAAATTTTGAAACCATTCTCGCTCTTCTGGAAGAAAACCTGATGTATTTTGTTGTCTTTTTGGGTTATGAATATCAATCCAAAGACGGCAGATATTGTAATCTCCAGAAATAATAAGTTTTTTTCGTTCTTTTTTCAATTCATTAATATATTTTCTAAAATCTTCTAACCATTGCATTTTAAATGCCTGTCGTATTGGGTTAGAACCAGATGGATGATAGACAGATATTATAGAAACATCTCCAAAATCAGCTCTTAAAAATCTACCCTCGTAGTCATATTTTTCTACTCCCATACCTTTCACTATTTTGTCTGGTTTTTGTTTTGAAACTATCCCAGTACCACTATATCCTTTTTTTTGTGCAGAAAACCAAGAACAATTATAACCAAGCTCTTCAAATAATTTACTATCTATTTGATTTGGTTGTGCTTTTGTTTCTTGAATACATAATATATCTGGGTTTTCGTCAACAAGCCATTTAATAAAATCTTTTTTTAAAGCAGCTCGTATTCCATTTAAATTGTATGATATAATTTTTTTCATTTTTTCTATAAAGTTTATATTTTAAACTCCTATAAATATCCAAATTAACATATTTTTATTCATAAAAGTTAGAAAATATTTTTTGTGAATTTTGTTTGTATCAAAATAAGATACAAACAAATTTGTTAATACATTATTATTAAAGACTATACTGAAAAATTAGAACCTTTTAGAATCCAAAAAAATGATAGTTTTTTTTAAAATAATTATGAAAAAATATGGAAAAGAAATTGCTTTTGTAGCATTGTTGTTTGTGATTATTTCGGGTTTAATTTTTCGGTAGTCGGTAGTCCCTACATAACAGTGTTGGTTAATAAAAAATAGGGCTATATTGCCAA
>JAOZTW010000154.1 GCA_029938985.1 Bacteroidales bacterium
TAAAAGGGCAAAATAAACAAGTAGATTGGGCTTAGTTATTTTTTCTTTTTCACTTTATTAAAAATTTTATTTTGATAAAATCATTTTGTATTTATTTGATATTTATTATTAACTTTTTATTAATATCAATTAAAAACTATGATATATATATCTAAATATCATAGTTTTATATTAAATTAACTTTATATCGTTTTTTTTAATATATTTGTATTTATAAATAAAATATATAAATGTTTTTTTTATACTGAAAATATTATTAAATTTGTCTTTAGTCTTTTTATATTATGGGAGAATTATAAATCTGTAAATAATTGATAATAAGAGAATAAAAATAGTAAAATTGGGTTTTAAAAATGAACTCCAATATACTAATTATGTTGTAAAACTTGGCATTTTTCATAAATGCAAATTACTGTGTTATTTTGATTATTTTAAAATCCTCATTTACAATAAGTAAACTGCTGTATTTAAAAAATAAAAATGCCTTGTACTTTACACTTATGAAAAACGCCTAAAACTTAGTTTAAAATAATTTTAATGAGAATAAAACAAATAAATATAAAAGGACTTTTTGCAATGTTTGACCATGAAGTATTATTGAATATGGAAGAACATATTACAATAATTTATGGAATAAATGGTATTGGTAAAACAATGGTATTCAAAATTTTACATTGTTTTTTTAATACAAATTTTTTTGAATTATCACTAAAACCTTTTGAAGAATTAACAATTGTTTTTGATGATGATTCTTTATTTAAAATATTGAATACTAAATCAAAATTCATAATAGACTTTTATAGCTCAAATAATAAGAATAAACAAACCTTTGATTTGAGTAAATATAAAAATGACAATGAAAAAACAAGAATTAATATTCTTAAATATTTAATAGATAAATTTCCTATTTCAAAAATTGGTGAGGATAGATATCTTTTTCATGAAACAAATAAAATTCTTACTCATAAAGAATTGTCCAAAAAATATGCTGATATTAAATCAAACGATTTAGAAAAATATGTAAAAATTAAGAATATTAAAGAATTAGAAGAGATTATTGCAAAACAAAAATTGTATTTTATTGAAACTCAGAGATTAATTAGATTTAATTTAGATAACAAAAATATTATTTCTAAGAAATTGCAAAACCACCAATCAGATTATAAAATTGATACAGTAAAATTTTATTCAAACGATTTGGCAAAAATAATTAGCAACAAACACCATGAATATTCTTTACTTTCCGAAAAATTAGAACTTTCGCTTGGAAAACGTTTGATGGATAAAAAAATAGAAACTATTGATGATATTAATAAACTAAAAGAAGAAAACAGCAAGTTAGAAAAAAATAGAAATGAATTTAAAGCAGTAGGTTTATTAGAAGACGAAAAAGAAGAAAAATTTAATATTCCAGATGATATTGATGCTCTCACAAAAGCTGTTTTATCTGTTAATATTCAAAACATGAAAGTAAAATTAACAATATTTGATGAGCTTTACAATAAGTTGAAAATTTTTCTTGACATCTTGAATAATAAACGATTATCTTTTAAAAAAATATCTATTCACCCCAAAAAAGGATTTATATTTAAAAATTCGAATGGAAAAATTTTGGAAGCAACTGAATTATCATCAGGCGAACAACACGAAATAGTTATGTTTTACGAACTTCTTTTTAAAGTTCCAGAAACCTCACTTGTACTTATAGATGAGCCAGAAATATCGCTTCACATAGCTTGGCAAAAAGATTTTTTGAATGATATGTCCGAAATTGTTAAAATTCGTAATTTTGATATACTTGTAGCTACTCATTCGCCTTCAATTGTTGATGGAAACTGGGATTTGACAGTTGAACTACAAAAACCAGAATAAATATATGAGAAATTATATTGACATAAATGATATTTATGGAGAATTAAAAATGTGGCAAAGTTCAAGAAAACAAAATGCTGTTGGTGTTCTTGTTGAAGCAAAAGAAGATGAATTATTTTTTCGTAATTTTTTTTCTAATAATACTGTGTTTTTTAAAACTGATGGATTTCAAAAACTATTTAAAGTAATAGAACAGATTAACTATAATAAAGACACTGGTTTTATAGGAATTACTGATGCTGATTTTCGTAGAATTGATGACGAAAAAATAACTTTTGAAAATGTTTTTATGACCGATGGACATGATATTGAAATGATGATTATTAATTCTCCTGTATGGAATAAAGTAATAGATTATCACGTAGATAGAACTAAATTATCAATATTTGAAAAATCTAAGAAAGTAAATTAAAAGAACATATTTTTTACTTATCAAAACAAATTGCTTGTGTTAGATACCTGAATAAAAAACATAATTTGAGATTAATTTTTAGAACTTTCAAAAAAGGAAAACCTAATTTTTTAGATTATTCGAAATTTATTGATAACAAAAATTTAGATATTGATACAAAAAGAATGTTGCAAGTTATTGAAAATAAGTCTTCAAAACATAATATTTTTAATAAAAATCCGGATTTAAAGACAAAATTAACTCAAATATGCGAAAATAATTATGAGTTAACAGATTTCTGTAATGGACATGATATGTTAAATATTCTTGCCATTTCTTTTAAAAAAACAATATCGAATAAAAATATTGCAGGAACAGATATTGAAAGTAACTTTAATATGGCTTATAGGTACGATGATTTTAAAAAAACAGAACTATATAATTCTTTGAAAAATTGGGATACAAAAAATTTAGAATTCAACTTGTTTATTGATACTAAATAAGTTCAAAACATATACTAATAATGATAAAAATAAAAAATTTACATGCCTCTATTGAGGGAAAAGAAATTCTTAAAGGAATAAATTTAGAAATAAAACCGGGTGAGGTTCATGCTATTATGGGACCTAATGGTTCTGGGAAAAGTACACTTGCATCAGTTTTGGCAGGTAGAGATATTTATGAAGTAAATTCAGGTGAGGTAGAATTTGATGGGAAAAATCTTTTAGAATTAAAAACAGAAATACGAGCAAGAGAAGGTTTGTTTCTCGCATTTCAATATCCTGTAGAAATTCCTGGAGTAACTATAACTAATTTTATAAAATCGGCAGTTGAAGAACAACGAAAACATCGTGGTTTAGAACAACTTACAGCAGCCAAGTTTTTGAAAATGATGAAAGAAAAGAAAGCTCTTGTAGAAATGGAAGCAAAATTGAATAATAGAGCTGTCAACGCAGGATTTTCTGGTGGTGAAAAAAAGAAAAATGAAGTTTTTCAAATGGCTATGCTCGATCCAAAATTTGCAATACTTGACGAAACAGACTCAGGGCTTGATATTGACGCACTTAGAATTGTAGCAAATGGAGTTAATAAACTAAAAAATGGAAATAATGCTTTTCTTGTAATAACTCATTATCAGAGACTTTTAGACTATATTGTTCCTGATTTTGTTCATATATTGTATGATGGGAAAATTGTAAAAACTGGTACAAAAGAATTAGCTCTTGAGCTTGAAGATAAAGGATATAATTGGATTAAAAAATAGATGTTTTTACCATGTTTCACAAATGCAAATTTTAGCGTTACTTTTGAAATTTTAAAATGCTCATTAAAAAAGGTAAACTTCAATTCAAAATTTCAAAAAAGCCTTAAACTTGACATTTGTAAAACATGCCAATTTTTTGTGTTACTTTAAACAACTACCAAGTTACATTTCAATAATATAAAAATGAGTTTAAATAAAAAAATAACAAAAGAATATTACAACGATATACTTAAAAATAACGTTTCGTTAGCCGAAGGAGTAATTAAACAAAGTGCTGAAAACTACATTAAAAACAATGATTTTCCTACAACAAAAGACGAAAATTGGAGAAAAACTAATTTGACAAATTTGTTAAAACATCAATTTTCTTGTGCTAAGAAAGTTAATTTTGAAGAACAAACACTTTCTGCCTTTAATATCAGCGGATTAAAAGCAAATATTTTAGTTTTTGTAAATGGCTATTTTTATCAAGAGTATTCTAAAATAATAGAAAAAAATAATAGCTTACAAATAGAGAGTATTTGTAGAATTAAGGAAAAAAATCCTGAAATTTTTGAAAAATATTTTAATAAAACAAATATTGAAAATGCAAATATTTTCACCGCTTTTAACACTGCTTACGCACAAGATGGTGCTTTTGTGTATATTCCAAAAAATAAAATAGTTAAAAATTCAATTCATATCTATAATTTTACAGATGGTAATACTCAAAAAACTATTTCACAAGTACGAAATTTATTTATTGCCGAAGAAAACAGTGAGGCAAAAATAATTCAAAGTTTTCATTCGTTGTCAATAAATTACACATTATCAAATATTGTTACAGAAATATTCTTAGAACAAAATTCAAAAATTAATTTTAACACATTTCAAGGAGAGGGAGATGACGCACATCAAATAAATAATATTCAAGTAGTTCAAAAAAGAAATAGTAGTTTTTCTAATAATATTGCTACTTTGTGTGGATCACTTGTTAGAAATGATTTGGGCGTTAAAATTGATGGTGAAGGTTGTGAAACAGACTTAAATGGTCTTTATCTTCCCGATAGAGAACAGCATATTGACAATACAATTTTTGTACAGCATTTAAAACCTCATTCATATAGCAATCAGTTATATAGAGGAATTATTGATAATAAAGCAAGTTCCGTATTTTTTGGCAAAGTGCTTGTGGGTGAGGGGGCGGTTAAAACTTTTGCAGAACAAAATAATAATACAGTTTTACTTACAAAATACGCAAAATCGCATAGTAAACCTCAATTAGAAATTTACAACGACGACGTAAAATGCTCGCATGGTTCAACTACTGGACAACTTGATAAAGACGCACTTTTTTATATGCAAACTCGTGGAATAGGTGAAAAAAGAGCAAAAATTTTACTTCTTAATGCTTTTGCCGCAGAAGTTTTGGATAAAATAAAAATTGATACTTACAAAAATTATTTGAAATTTTTAATTGATAAAAGAATGACTGGTGAAAAAATATCTGGTCATTGCTATAAAATGGGTGAATGTAGAGTTTATTAAAAATGAAATTCAATCGTATTTCAATCGTATTATGACAAAACAAGAAATAGATAAAATTAGAGCAGATTTTCCAATTCTTAATCAGAAAGTTTATAATAAACAGTTAATTTATTTTGACAATGGTGCAACTACTCAAAAACCAAAACAGGTTATTGAGGCGGTATCAAATTTTTATTCCAAAACCAATAGTAATATTCATAGAGGAGTACATTTTTTAAGTGAAAAATCTACAGCTATTTATGAAAAATCAAGAGAATGTGTTAAGGATTTTGTAAATGCAGCTCATGTTGAGGAAATTATTTTCACAAAAGGAACTACTGATGGAATAAATCTTATTGCACAAGTGTTTGGAGAAAAACATTTTAACGAAGGCGATGAAGTAATAATTTCGGAAATGGAACATCATTCTAACATTGTTCCTTGGCAATTGATTTGTGAAAAACAAAAAGCAAAACTCAAAATTATACCTTTTAATGATAATGGAGAATTAATTATTGAAGAGTTTGATAAATTATTATCTGAAAAAACTAAAATAGTGGCAGTTACCCATGTTTCAAATTCGCTTGGAACTATTAACCCTATTAAAAAGATTATAAAAAAAGCTCGTAAATTTAATGTGCCAGTTTTGATAGATGCAGCACAATCTATTCAACATTTTAAAATTGATGTTCAAGAACTTGATTGTGATTTTTTGGTTTTTTCTGGACATAAAATTTATGCAGAAACAGGTATAGGTGTTTTGTATGGCAAGAAAAAATTGTTAGAAAACCTACCTCCTTATCAAGGAGGCGGAGATATGATTAAAACCGTAGATTTTGAAAAAACTACTTATGCCGACCTTCCGCTAAAATATGAAGCAGGAACTAATAATTTTGTAGGAGCAATTAGTTTGATGGTTGCTATAAATTATATTCAAACAGTTGGTTTTGATAAGATTATTGAACATGAGACACAACTTTTTAATTATGCAACAAAAAAATTAAGTTCAATTGAAGGATTAAAAATTATTGGAACTGCAAAAAATAAAGCAAGTGTTATTTCGTTTGTCTTAGAAAATATCCATAACTACGATGTAGGCACATTGTTGGACAAAATGGGAATGGCTTTAAGAACAGGAACACATTGTACTCAGCCTGTTATGAAACATTTTAATATTTCAGGGACAATAAGAGCAAGTTTTTCTTTTTATAATACATTAGAAGAAATAGACCTGTTGTATAATGCAATTTTACGAATTAAAAATTTATTTTAAATATATAAAAACTTATAATTAAAAATGACTATAGAACAAATTCAAGATGAGATAATTGAAGATTTTAGCATGTTTGATGAATGGATGGATAAATATGAATATATAATAGAGCTTGGTAAAGAATTACCAAAAATAAAAGAAGAGTTAAAAATAGAAGAAAATAAAATTTCTGGTTGTCAATCACAGGTTTGGCTACATGCTGAAATTAAAGATAGTGCAATTTCTTTTACTGCCGATAGTGACGCAATTATAACAAAAGGAATTATTGCATTATTAATTAAGGTGTTGAATAACAGAACTCCAAAAGAAATTAGTGAAACCAAATTATATTTTTTAGATAAAATTGGTTTACAGGCTAATCTTTCTCCAACTCGTGCAAACGGCATGGTTTCAATGATTAAACAATTGAAATATTATGCACTTGCTTTTTCAAACTAATTTATTTATTAATATAAAAAATGAATACATTTAACTTACAATTTGAGGCAGAAATAATTAAAGGTTTAAAAAGAGTTCATGACCCAGAAATCCCTATAAATATATATGATTTGGGATTGATATATAAAATAGATGTAGATGAGTATCAAAATGTTGATATTCAAATGACTCTAACAGCACCAAACTGTCCAATTGCTGACCAAATTTTTAATGATATTAAAAAAGAACTAAAAAAAGTTGAAGGTATTAATAGGATAGAATTAGACGTTGTTTTTGATCCTCCTTGGAACGCAAGTATGATGTCGGAAGAAGCAAAACTTGAACTTGGCTATTTGTAACTTTTTTTTTAAAACTTATTTCATCCCCCCGACTTGTTAGTCGGGGCGGTTTTATAAACTCTCTTTATATAATATTATCTTGTAAAACTTTGTTTAAAAAACTTTATAAATTATTGAATTTAAAGGTGTAAACCAATTCTTAATTTCTAATTCTTTTAAGATTTATAATGTTTATCCAAGTCTCGTCTTTCCTTTTTGGTCGGTCTGCCAGTTTGTCGGTCTCGTTGGGGAGTTGAAATTTTGGAAAATTCGTTTTGAACTTTTAGTTTAAATAACCTTTCTTCTGGAGTTATTTCTAATAAGTTCTCGGCAACCAGTTTTGCTCCAACCCTATTTTTTATCAAGTTCAAAACTTTATATTCTCTATAAATACTTTGTTGTTTAACAGAAATTATATCTCCTTCTTTTACTGTTTTTGATGGCTTTGCTGATTGTTTATTTATTAATATCCAACCTTTTGTACAAGCCGTTGAAGCATCATTTCTTTTTTTATAAAGCCTAACTGCCCATAAATATTTATCTATTCTCATGGTGTTTTTTAGTTTTATTCTTAATAATAATTTTTGTAAAAGTAAATTTTATTTTTAAAATAAAAAATAATTTACTTTTGCATAAGTGAAAGTTGAAAAAGATAAAATAAAAATATATTTATAAATAAAACAAGAGTTTCCTTTTTAATAAGGAAACTTTTATGTATTTTTGTCTCTTTAAACAGGGACAATATGAAAAAAGAAATATTTAAGCAATTAATAACCAATAATCAAGAAAAAGAGTTTGATTATGTATTTGAAAGGGATATAGATTTCCCATTAGTAAGTAATAAAATAATAGCTTTTATTGGAGTTCGCCGTAGCGGAAAAACGCATTTAATGTATCATGCAATAAAACGTTTGCGTAAAACGATGCGAATAGAAAATATTGTTTATCTTAATTTTGAAGATGATAGGATATTTCCATTAAATTTGCAAGACTTATCACTTTTTTTGGAAGCATATTATGAACTTTTTCCTAATAATAAATCCGAAAAAGTAATTTTCTTTTTTGATGAAATACAAGTTGTAGAAAATTGGGAAAAATTTGTTCGTAGGCTTTATGATACCGAAAATTGTCAAATTTTTATAAGTGGTTCGTCATCAAAATTATTAAGTAGCGAAATTGCAACCAGCTTGCGTGGCCGAACACTTACTTTTGAGGTTTTTCCATTATCATTTAAAGAATATTTGCAATTTAATAATGTTAAAGTAAATATTTATAGTTCAAGAAGCAAATCACAAATAATATATTATTTTGAAAAATATTTAGGCTACGCATTTAAAGTTGGACAATAAATTACTGTCGGTGTGGCTTAAAGCCACGCCAACAGTTTATATACAATTGTTTGTGCGAGAGCGATGTGCAACTTTACGTGGGTAGCCGTTCAATTGAAAATTGAAAATTGAATATTGAAAATTTTACACCGATTTTTTTGCAAAATTCGATTTTTTTTCATTTGCCGAAATGTTTAACAAATTTGTAACACACTCTATTTTTATCCCAGGTTTAGGACAAGTAAAAAGAGGGCAAAAACCTACTGGCTACACAGTAATGACTTTTACAGGAATTACAATAGGTGGTGCAGTAATTTCGGAATCGTTGCGACAAATAATGCTTTCAAAAGCAAAACGAAATCCGTATTCTACTATTTATAAAGATAATGCAGCAATTTTTGGAACAGTATGAACAGCAAGTTTAATCGGTTTTGGTGCAATATATGTTTTTAATATTGCAAGTGCAATCGCATATAAGCCAAAAAATAAATATTTGAGCAATATTTATTTTACTCCAACTTATAACAATAATAGTTTTTATTGTGCTTTAAATATCCGTTTTTAAGGAATGATACAATTATTCAATGGTTCAATGATACAATTATGTTACTAAACCTGCTGATTAAAAAACACAAATGTGTAAAAACTTTTGTATGGATACTTAGTTTGTTTTTCAACAACTTATAATAATAAAAAAAAGTTATAAATTCTAATGAGTTTTATAACTTTTTTTGTCATAGTGAAGACTTTGGTGAAATTTTATTTTTTAGAAATAAAATCAGTCTATTCCAAGTATTTTTTGTATTTCTGGAAGAGTAATATTCAGTTTTTGAGAAATATCCTCTTTGCTCGTTCCATTCAATATCATTTTTAATATTTTATTATTTTGTTCTGCTTTTATTCTTTTTAATTTTTCTGTATTTAATTTTTCTGTTAAAACGTTTATTGTTCTGTACTTATTTTTTAATGTTTGTAAAAACTCATCTTCTGCGTGCATTTGTTCCTCTAAATCAGGATTTTCGAGTGCGGCAGATTTTAATCTGCGAACTAAACGGTCAAATTTTTTTGGTATTTTATCAGAATCGTAACGTAAGCGATGAGGATTATTATTGAAAATTAAACTCT
>JAOZTW010000155.1 GCA_029938985.1 Bacteroidales bacterium
AACGCTGATACTTTGTAACGCTGATAAAAACGGATTTTTAAAATCTGTTTTTCGGTTTACTGTCAAATATTATGATAAAAAATTGTATTTTATTTAAAATAAAGAAATTAGGTTTAAATAAAGACATCTCAATATTTGACTGTAAACCCATAATTTATTTAATTTTTAATAAAATTGCTGTGATGTATTCCTTTGTTTGTTCTTATTTTAAGAATATACATTCCTTGTGGCAATTCCGAAACATTTATTTCATTAACATTTTCTGAAATAGTGTTTATCATTATTCCATTCAAATTAAATATTTCTACTTGATTTATGGTTTCTTTAGTATAAATATTTAAAATGTTTGAAGTTGGATTTGGTGCAATTGTTAGTTCAATAGTTTCAAAATTGTTTATTCCCGTAATTGTTATATTAACACATTCGGAAACAACTGTACAACCATTGTAAATAACTTGAACTGCGTAGTTTCCTGTTTCAGTAGGAGTAAAATATTGATTTGTTTCTCCAGGTATTTCTGCATTTCCATTATCACAATCTAACCATTTATAAGCAGCTCCCGTTTGGTTTGCTGTTATTGTGTTTTCGTTTACATAAGTTGTGTTATCTACTGTAATTACATCAAGAGTTGTTGTAATAATGCTATCGCATTGAGTTTCAGTTGTTGTTAATTCGCTTTCATAAACAACCTGAGAAGTAATATCGTCTTGAATTGTACCATCAGGGAAAGTATAACTGCCTCCAGAACATACCAAGTCAGATTCTGTAATATCGTAATTAGGAGTAACATTTAGAGTTATTTCTTCAGAAACATCTTGAACAACTCCACAACCAGTTGGACTAACTCCTGTTAACCAAATTGTTTGTGGGTCGCCGTTTTGCATTACTCCATTTATACCAACAGGTGAGTCGTCTTGAATTGTAGTTGTGCCAGCTTCTTCGTTTAAGTTAAACAAACAAACATTATTGTCTTCACTACCTGTAAGGCAAGAATTCATATATTCATTAATCTGTGCATCACTAAGCCCTGCATTAAATATTGCAAAATTGTCAATTTGACCTTCAAAGTTTTCTGCAACTTCCATATCTTCTATGTTTTGAATATCTCCGGTAGAGTAATACTCTTCAACTGTTTCTTCTAAAACTCCGTCAACATATATTCTTGCCATTTGCTGACTGCTTTCATAAGTAAATTTTGCAGTAACATGATGCCAGTCTCCATCGTTTATAATTGAGGTAGATGTAGGCATACACATTGCAGCCGTTCCCATTTTTGCAAACAACATTACTGTTCCATCAGAGTTCATCACGAACATATATCCTCCTTCCGAAACATTGTATTTACCACATATCACTGCCTCGGTGGTTTGTGATGTTTTAACCCAAGCCATTATAGTTATATCTCTAAAAAGGGTTCTGTTACTGTTGGTACAATTAATACTAAAGCTGGTTTGAGATTCTGTGTCAATACCAATATTTTCTTCTGGTCTTGCTATAACATGAAAGCTTGTTGTTGTGTATGTTTCGCCAGTATTTAATGTAATGTTGTTTCCATCTCCTGCTACTGGTTCGCCAATAATGTTACTTAAATCGTCTTGTAAGTTATAGAAAACTCCATCTTCCGAACCTGTTGTTGTAACATTTGCACTGCTTCCGTTACAAATTGTCTCATAATCAAGAGCAATAGGTAGGTTTGCAAATCCTGATGTAACTGTTACTGTTTCAGTCATTTGCAAACTTTCAGTTACACCACAAGAAGGTCCTGTTTCACTTAACCAACATGTATTTTCATCAATATTCAATAATGTCCCATCAATACCAGTTGGCGACAAGTCTTGTACTGTTGTAGCACCTGCCGAATTATTGAAGTTGAACAAACAAGTAAGATTTGGTTCATTACCAACCAAGCAAGAGTTCATATAAGTTTGTATTAGGTTTGTACCGATTGCACTATTAAATATTGCAAAATTATCCATTTCACCATGAAAATCATTTACATCTGTTGAATGCTTTCCTATTAACAATGAAGCAGTTGATGAAATATCTCCATTTATATCACCATAATTATCACCATCCTCTTCAACTCCATCAATATAAATTACCCAACCATAATAAAAAGTTCCATTGTTTTCCCATTGATTAACAGATACAGCAATATGATGCCACTCACCATCATTAACAGCGGTTGTTGAAGTTTGATTTAAAATACCATCATTTCCATATTGACCCACTATTTTTACCGTTCCGTTTGGATTCATAACTAATCTATGCCCTCCCTGTGTGCTATGATATTTGTTGTAAATATCCACAGGACCTGCTTGTGTTGTTCTTATCCATGTCATTATTGTAAAATCTGTACCAATCCCCCTATTGTTTGAACCTGCATCAATATTAGACATAGTTTCTGTAAGATTTATATGGTTTTTTACCACTTCTGCATATACATTAAAAGTTGCAGATTCAAGCACTTCAACATTAAATGTTACATCATTTGTTCCGTCGCCGGCAATCGGTCCTGCTATAATATCGTTCGTAGTGTTGTCTCTTAGATAGTAATCCGCACCAACCTGAGAACCAGCAGTTGATATGTTTACATTTTCACTTGGAAACACATTTGCGAAATCAACTGAAACTGGCAAGTCTGAAATACTATTTATTTCTACTGTAACTGTTTGTGCCATTATTAAAGCTTCCCCTGCACCACAAGAAGGATTAGAACCACTGAGCCAGCATGAATTAAAAATCATATTGATAAGAGTTCCGTTTGCATTGGTTGGCGATAAATCTGTTACAGTTTCTGAACCCGATGGCTCGTCAAAATCAAACAGGCAAGTAAGGTTTGCTTCGTTTCCTGTCATGCAAGAGTTTTTATAAGTTTGAATCTGTGCAAGGTCAAGTGCGGTATTGAACATAGCAAAATTATCCATTTTACCCCAAAAATCATTTAGTCCCGCAGTTGCATGTTTGCCTAATCGCATTGAAGTTGTTGCTGATGCAAGATCGCCTGAAATATAAGGTCCCCCTGTTTCCATTTCGAGAGTCCCATCTATGTAAATTTTCCATACTTGGTCACCGTCGGTTAGTGCTATTGTTGCTGCTACATGATGCCATACACCATCATTTATCGTTGAAGTTGAAGTTGCAGTAACGACTGTATTGTTACCGTAATGTCCTGCTAATAATACTGTACCGTTTGATTTTAATACAAGTTGGTATCCTCCATTAACATCATGAAATTTATGGAAAATGTTACCATTTGTTGTTTGATATGTTTTTACCCAAGTCATTATAGTTACATCATTAACTACACCTCTGGTATTTGTTCCGGCGTGTACATGTGATTCATCGCCTGCAATTTCAATATGATTTTTATAAGATTCTCCATATATATTATAAGTTGTATTACTGTTTACTATTGTAGTAAACGTAATGTCATTTGTTCCGTCTCCCGCAATCGGTCCTGCCAAGACTGTATTTGAGGCATCTCTAAGATAATAATCTACTCCTGTCTGTGAACCTGTGGTTGAGATGTTTACACTTTCTCCTGCAAACACTGTTGGAAAATTAACCGAAACAGGTAGGTCTGTAATATTACTCGTTCCTGATGTAACTGTTACAGTTTGTGTCATTTGCAAAACCTCACCACATGATGGGCTAAATCCTGCTATCCAACTTTCTGTTGCATTAATATTTCCTAATGTACCGTCTAAACCTAATGTAGAATAATCAGTTACAGTTGTACTGCTTGGTTGTTCGTCAAAATTAAATAAAGCAACAAGATTACTTTCGCTACCCGTCATACATGAGTTCATATACCCCCGTAAAGTAGTACCATCTAATCCTATGTTAAATAATGCACAATTATCCATTTGACCTTGAAAATCATTTCCAGATTCACTTTTTCCTAAACGTAATTCTACAGAGTTAGTAAGAGTACCAGAAGTAGAACCTCCCGCTTGTGTACTTTCTAAATCTCCATCAACAAAAATTCTGTAGTAAACAGTTCCGTTGTCAATACTAATTTTTCCAGCTACATGATGCCATTGTCCATCGTTAACAATAGAAGTAGAAACAGCCTCACCACTACTCGCAATACCAAATTCTCCTGCAACTTCAATAGTCCCGTTAGACAATAAAGACAACTTAAAACCTTTGAATACTTCGTGTTTATCTATTATACTCACAGTCTGACCAGATTGAGTTGTTTTTATCCATGCCATCATAGTTACATCTTGTACTATATTTCTGCCGCTTGTGTTACAACCTACATAAGAATCTGTGCCAGTAATATCTAATGCATGTTGAAATTGGCTTTCAGCATAAACATTGAAAGTTGTTGTACTGTTTACAATTGTATTAAATGTAATGTTACTGGTTCCATCTCCAACTATTGGTCCTGATAAAATACTATTTGATATGTTATCTCTTAGGTAATAATTTACGTCTGCTTGTGAACCTTCGGTTGAGATAGTTACACTTGTTCCTGGAACTACATTATCGTAATCTACATTTACTGGCAGGTCGTCTATTTGACCCAGTATTACATTTACTGTTACAGTTTCGGTCATTTGCATTTGAGAACCACCACAAGATGGGCTATTTCCTATTATCCAACTTTCTGTTGCATTTATATTTTCTAACGTACCATCTAAACCAGTTGTAGAGTAATCATTTACAGTTGAAGTTCCTGGTTGTTCATCAAAATTAAATAAAGCAACAAGGTCAGTTTCACTTCCATTTAGACAAGAGTTCATATACCCCTGTATAGCAGTACCATTTAAACCTATGTTAAATAATGCACAGTTATCCATTTGTCCTTGAAAATCATTTCCCGACGTAGCCTGACTTCTCCCTAAGCGTAATTCTGCACTATTAATAAGACTACCAGTTGTAGTGCCAAATCCTTCTGTAAGTTCTAAAACACCATCAACAAAAACTCTGCAATATACAGTTGCTCCTTCAACAGTAACTTTTCCAGCTATATGATGCCATTCTCCATCATTAACAGTAGATGAAGAAACTACTGCACCATCACCCCATTGAGTACCGTATGAACATGCCACTTCAATAGTTCCGTTAGGCATTAAAGAAATTTTAAAACCATTTTCTCCTCCGTATTTATCTATTATACTCACCGTTTCGCCAGTCTGAGTTGTTTTTATCCAAGCCATCATGGTTACATGGTTTGTAATACTTCTGGAGTTTATATTGCAATTTACATAAGAATCTGTACCAGAAATATTTAATGCGTGATAATCTCCGCTTTCTGCAAAAACATTGAAAGTTGTTGTATTGTTTACTACTGTATTAAATGTAATATTACTTGTTCCGTCTCCAACTATTGGTCCTGATAGAACATTATTTGATGCGTTTCTAAGATAGTAACTTACATCTACTTGTGAACCTTCTGTTGAAATATTAACACTTGTTCCTGGAACTACATTATCGTAATCTACATTTACTGGCAGGTCTGTTATTTGTGCCTGCCCTACAATTGTTAAAATTGTAATTGATAAAATAATTAATGATACTTTTTTCATTGTTTTTAAATTTTAATTGATAATTTTAATTATTGATTGTATGGTTGAACTCAATACTTTGAATATTAATAACATTCAAAGCATTGAGTTCTAAATCTTAATCATTTTTGATACATCTTAGCGAGCAACCATAAGATTTTTATAGTTTCTTGATAAAATTTTGGGGTTATTTAATTCTTAATAAAATTACTGTGATGTATTCCGTTGTTTGTTCTTATTTTCATAATATAAGGAATGATCACATTTTCAATCACCAATAGCTTCAATTTCGCCGTTTTGAGCTATCATAAAATTGGGTTCAGTAGTTTCTGTTTTTGTTTAATAAAAAGTCTATCGTCAATTGATGAAGTTACAGTCTTCATATCTCCGAGTCCGCCACTGACTGAGGCTAATTGCATTTGATCTATAATTTTACCAGTTTTAGAAAACACGTAAAGTGTAGTGTTGTCATATACTGCAGGAATAGGACAAATCATGTCAGATACAATAACTATAAAATAATCTTTACGTTCAGGCTCATATTTAAACAATCCACTGAATGTTATGTTATTATAATCTCCATTTTTAATTATCTTGGCTTTTAAATACTTTTTCGACCTTAAAAAAGATGATAAATAATTCATTATTAATAATTTTTTTAAGTTGTAAAAAGAATAAACTTATATATACAAATCAGAAACTTATTATTCAACAATCTCTTATTATTTCATTTTTCACTCAGGAAAAAAACCGACTTTTAAATTAAAGCTGGTTTGTAATAAAAAAGAAAGGTTTCAAACTATTCTTTTAAAAAACGCCTGTGAATAATTCCGTTTTTGGTTTTTATACGAATCATATAAATACCTTTATTCAAATTATTTATTGAAAAATTTTCTGTATTTTCTTTTTGAACAGCAATTCCTATCATATTAAAAATGATTATTTCTTCTAATTGTGTTTCCGACTCTATTGAAAGTGTGGTAGTTGCAGGATTTGGATAAATACTTATTGTTGGATTTACAAACTCTTGCATGCCAGTACTACAATCTTCGCTAAAACTTGTAGTTACATCAATGTTTGTCCAATTTTCTGCACTCCAAGCGGCATCATCTACTTCTATGCAAATTAAGTCTGGATTAGGATTTGTAGCAAAGTAAACGAAATTTGTATTATTTCCATTGGCAACATTCAAATCACTAAGTTGATTAGAGCCGCAATTTAAAATAGTTAAACTTGAATGGAGCGAAACATCGATGCTTGTTAGTAAGTTGCCGTAACATTGAAGTTCAGTTAATTCCGTATTTTGTGTAATATCCAAATCGGGCAACTGATTGCTTTCGCAAGATAATTTTGTTAATTCCGTATTTTGTGAAATATATAGATTTGTTAATGAATTTACAGAACAATTTAATTCTGTTAATGAAGTATTTTGTGAAATATTCAAATCGGACAACTGATTACTTCCGCAAGATAATTTTGTTAGTGCCGTATTTTGTGTAATATATAGATTTGTGAGTTGGTTGCTTTGACAATATAATTGTGTTAGTGCTGTGTTTTGTGAAATATCCAAATTCGGAAGTTGATTATTGTCACAATTTAAAGTCAATAACGATGAATTTTGTGAAATATCTAAACTTACCAATTCATTGCTGTAACAAGCAAAATTAGATAAAGCAGTATTTTGCGATGTGTTTATATTCGTAAGTTGATTGCTGAAACAATTCAATGTTGTCAATGCCGTACATTGCGAAATATCCAAATTTGTGAGTTGATTATTATTGCACCACAAGTCTGTTAAACCTGCTGAACCTGTTAAATTTGTGAGTTGATTTTCGCCACAATATAAATCTTCTAAAGCAGTATTTTGTGAAATATCTAAATTTGTCAAACTGTTATCTTTACATAATAAATATGATAATGTAGTGTTTTGTGAAACATCTAACTCGGTGAGTTGATTTGCGTTACAAAATAAATAAACCAATTCCGTATTTTGCGAAATATCTATATCAGTTAATTGGTTCTCTGAACATCTCAAATTTGTCAATAAAATAAATTCTTCTACTCCTGTTAAATCTGTAATATTTAATGACGAACAATTAATTTCTCCTGTATATGCTTCTGCTTCTGCTACTTGAATTTCATCGTCTCCGTTGGTATTAATCTCTGTATTTTCCAGCAAATACGCTTTAAAATTGGCATCAGGAATATATACCAGCAAATCACAATATTCGCTAAAACTTGTAGTTTCATCAATATCTGTCCAATTTTCTGTACTCCAAGCGGCATCATCTACTTGTAGACAAATTAAATTTGGATTAGTAGTGGCCTTAAAAACTGTAAAATTTGTATTGTTTCCGTTTGCAACATTCAAATTAATAAGTTGATTCATATGACACCATAATTCTACGACTTCGACATTTAGCGAAATATCTAAATTTGTAAGTTGATTATTATAACAATTCAAACTACTTAGTACTAAATTTTGTGATAAATCCAAACTGCTCAGTTGGTTAAATTCGCATTTCAAATAAACTATTAACGGATTAGATGTAACATTTAAACTTGTTAAATTGTTATCCTTACACCAAAGTAATGATAGTAAAATATTTTGTGAAATATCTAAGTTGCTTATTTCGTTATCTCCGCAAAGCAAATTTTCTAATTCCGTATTTGACGAAACATCTAATTCTGTTAGTAAATTACCAGAACAATTCAAAGATATAAGTGCTGTATTTTCTGAAACATCTAAACTTGTTTGCTCACAATAAGAACAGTTCAAAGACCGTAATTCAGTATGTTGCGAAAAATCAATATTTGGCAATGGATTATTATTACAATCAAAACCTGTCATTGCTGTGTTTTGGGAAATATCCAAGTTGCTTATGTCGTTTTTACCACACATTAAATCATTTAATATAATATTTTGCGATATATCTAATTCAGTCAATAGATTATCATTACAATCTAAAGTTGTTAGTGCAAGATTTGATGAAATACTTAACTCGGTAAGTTGATTAGCTCCGCAATATAATTTTGTTAATTCCGGATTTTGTGAAATATCAAAACTTGTCAAATTATTTATACTACACCATAAACCTGTTAATGCTGTAAATGCTTCAATTCCCGTTAAATCGGAAATTTCCTTTGCCATACAATTAATTTCTCCTGTAAACGTTTCTGCTTCTGTTACTTGAATTTCTTCATCTCCATTTGTGTTAATAGCATTTGTTGCCACCAAATACGCTTTAAAATTGGCATCAGGAATAGTTACATTTTCTTGTGCAAAAGCACTATAGACTAATGAAGTAATAAACAAAATTGCAATAAATATATTTTTCATAGTTTTTTAATTTTTAAAAGTGATTATTAATATGTTTATAAAATTCTAATTAGTGAAAATAAAATAATAAGTAACTCCAGAATACGCCGTTTTTTGTTTTTTTAATAATTATATGACTTTTTAAAATTTTTAAAAAGGCAAAACAAACAAATAGATTGGGATTAGTTATTTTTTTTTTCATTAAAATGAATAACAAATAAACATAATTTATAGTTCATTTTTTAAACAAATTTCTGAAACCCTTGTTTGAGTTTACGAAAGTACGTTCTGAGTTTCTAAACGAATAATATTGTTATATGAAAATTGGGCATTTTTCAACAAAAAAAATCCAGCCGTTGAGCTGGAATAGGAGAAAATGAACTTGATTTTGAAGATTTCATTTGTCTCAGAATTATTAAGTGAAAATGAAATGAAAAGTAACTCCAGAATCCGCCGTTTTTTTGTTCTTTTAGTATTTTAAAAGGGCAAAATAAACAAGTAGATTGAGGTTAGTTATTCTTTCTTTTTCACTAAGGGATTGTTGAATAATAAGTTTCTGATTTGTATAGATTTATTCTTTTACAACTTAAAAAAATTATTAATAACTAAAGTTTTTGCTTTCATAATAATATAATTATCAAACAGTTGTAA
>JAOZTW010000769.1 GCA_029938985.1 Bacteroidales bacterium
TATTAACAATCAAGTGTATAGCTCTGATTTTAGATTGAAGTTTTTGAGGTCTGAACTAATAGAAGAACAAAAAAAACGGCGTATCCTGGAGTTACTTATTATTACATTTTTACTAAATTATGGAATAAATATTTATCTGTAGCCATTTATCAGTCTTTCTGCAAATAGTGTTGCAGTAACTACTTAAGTACCCGTATAAATTTTTTTCACACATTTATACTTTTTTAATCTATTGGTTTATAATTATATAATAGTATAATTGAATAATTGTATCATTCCTAAAATCTGCAACTACAGAAAAATAAAATATTTTATTTAACAAAAAAAAACATTATAACATTATGAAAATATTAGAATCAAAAATTACATCAGTAACCGTTTTTATTGATAGGGCTCAAATAACAAGAGTAGCAAAAATAGAACTTCCCAAAGGAGAAAACAAAGTTGCCTTTGATAAACTACCAACTGCTGTGGAACAAAAAAGTATTCAAGTAAGCGGAACAGGCAAGGCGGTGCTTAGTGATATAACTTTTAAAAAAGTGTTTTACAACGACTATCCAGAAGAGCAAGTTGGTGTGCTTTACAACCAATTAGATGAATTTAAAAAAACACGTACAGAAATAAAAGATAGTATTGAGGTGGCTACAAAAGAAAAAAAGTTTGTAGATAATATTACTGAAAAACTAACATCAAGTAACGGAAAGGAAAAAAGCTCTCCCGTTTTAGACCCAGAGCAATGGATTAAAATGGTTGATTTTTATAGACAAAAAAATGAAAAATTGAGTGCCGAACTCCGTACACTTAATATTAAAAAATCTGATTTGCAGAAAAAAATTGATAAACTAAATAGAGAAATAGTCCAATACGGAAGCAATAAAGAAAAAACAAGAAATCAAGTACAAGTATCGCTAGACAACAGCGAAGATGTAGAAATTACTCTTGAACTAAAATACATTACTTATGGTGCAAGTTGGTATCCTTACTACGATTTGAGAGCTTCTACCAGTATTAAAAAAATGAATATCTCGTACAACGCAATGATTTCGCAAAGAACAGGCGAAGACTGGGACAATATTGCGGTAAATATATCTACTGCACAGGTTCAAATTAGTGGTAAACAACCAGAATTAACTCCGTGGTATGTTGATGTTTATCAACCACCTGTTACTTATTCTCCAAAAAAGAAAAAACGTTCGATGGAAATGAAAAAGGAAAGATCTAAAATTAGTTTGAGTGCTAAATTAGACGAGTTTAACGACACAGACTTGGACGATATGATGCCATCACCACCACCATCAATAGAAATTAAACAAGCAAAAGTAGAAACAGGTGCTACATCTGTTTTGTTTAACATACCAGGAACAAACACCATAAAAAGCGACAACACCCCTCACAAAGTAAGCATTACAATTCAAGAACTTGAAGCTGATTTTACCTACGGAACTGTTCCAAAAATATCGCAATTTGCTTACCTAAAAACAAAGGTTACAAACACCACAGAGTTTCCGTTTCTTCCTGGAGAAACAAATATTTTTCTTGATGGTAGTTTTGTTGCCAACTCGGAAATAAAACTTGTTGCTCCAAACCAAAAATTCACTACATCGCTTGGCGTTGACGAAGCCATGAAAGTGCAATACAAATTGATTAATAAATATGAAAAAGATAAGGGCTTTATGTCTAAAAAAACAAATATTGTTTTTGAATATCAGATAATTATTACAAACAACAAAAAGACAAATGAAAAAATTATTATCTTCGACCAAATACCTATTTCGCAACACGACGATATTAAAGTAGAATTAAATACTCCTAAGTATAAAGAAGATACCGATGATTTAAAAATCAATAAACAAAAAATTATTGAATGGCATAAGGAACTTGATGCTGGTGAAAAAATAACAATTGATTTTATTTTTTCTGTAGAAAATCCACAAAACATGAGAATATCTGGAATTTAATAAATACCGATATAAATGTCGTTTTTTTGTGATAAAAAAAAAAACGACCTTTAGGTCAGTATAATTTCATAAAAACCTACAATATTTTTTGTTTTATAAAAAAAATATTATTTTTGTAAAATAACTACTTTTAAATAAAAAATATGAAAAATAAAAAAACGTTAAAAAAAGGGAGTTCTGATTTTAAAACAATAATAGAAGACAATGGCTACTTTGTAGATAAAACAATGCTAATTAAAGATTTTTTTGAAGACAGTAGTTATACACTTCTTATTACTCGCCCAAAGCGATTTGGAAAAACATTGAACCTATCAATGATTGAACATTTTTTTGATATTAATAAACAAAAAAGTGCAAAATTGTTTTCAGAATTTAAAATATCAAAAAAAACAGAATTTTGCAAAAAACATCAAAATAAATATTTCGCTAAAAAAAATTAAAGAAACAAATTGGGAAAAATGTGTAAAAGCTTTCATGAATTTAATATCCGCTTTATATGAAGATTATAAATTTTTACTCAAATCAGACGAGCTGTCCGAAAATGAGAAAAATAAGTTTAAAGATATTTTAAACAGAACAGCTCACGAAACCGATTATAAATCAAGTTTGGAAAATTTAAGTATATACTTAAAAACTAAAGTTTTTGCTTTCATTTTATATTGATTATCAATAATATATAAAATTAAT
>JAOZTW010000770.1 GCA_029938985.1 Bacteroidales bacterium
TTTTATTCCTGCAATAGATTTATCCATACCTTCTTCACATTGCTTTTCTACATCTATAATTCCTTCTCCATACTCATTTGCCGCTTTATAGTATTCATAAGCTTCAAAATATTTTTCTTTTACAAAATAAATACCTGCCGAATCAAGATATTCTTTATACTTCTGCGAATAAGTTGTGCCAACTATGGTTAGTAATGCAATAATAATAAATACTGTTTTTTTCATGATTTGTTTTATTGATTTTATAATTTATTAAAAATATTTTACTGTAGTTGCTGTTTTAATTACTGGGTTTACTGTAGTTGCAGATTTATCTGCATCGAATCTGCAACAAGAGTTACAGTAACGATGCAGATAAATCTGCAACTACAGCAAGCCCATCGCAAGAAATGGCGACATTATATTATTTATGTTATTCATTTATATCTGCATTTCATTCCTTTAGTTCTTTTGAAATTAATTTATTTATTTCAGCATTCATTCTTTTCATTTCATTTGCCAAACCAAGTTCTTTTTTATATTCTGTTTCATTAATTCGTTTGTTTACATCTGCTTTTCTTTTGTGAGTTGCCTCCAAGCCAATAATAATTTTTTGCAATTCTTGCAGTTCAAAAATTACTTTTTCGTTTTTTATTTTAGTATTTAACGCTTGGGAGTATAGTTTTATGGTTTTTGAATAATCTTTCTTTGCCAAAAATATTTTAGCACTATCCATCAAACTATTATAAACAGAATCTTTTTCAATCATTAGTTTGCATTTTTTTATTCTTTTGTCAATAGCAGGAGTTGGTTCATCTGAATAAATAGAATTTTTTAAATAAAGAAATTTTACCAAAGCTACTTCGTAGTCCCCTTTTTCTAAATATAAAATTGCCTCTTTTATAATTGCAAGTCGCATTTTACTATTCGCTTTTTTTGCTTTCTCTTCGTTTTCCTGTGCAATGTTTCTTTGTTCTTCTACTTTTATTAGAGCCTTTTGAGCTTTCTTCATATTTACAAAACCAAAAATTCCAAAAACAATACTAAAAATTGCAGCTATTGAAATAATAATAATAATTTTTCTTTGTTGTTTCTTTATTTTTTCTTGTTCTGCAAGTTTTTCTCTTTCTATTTTCAACTCTTCAATACGTTCTTTTTCTAATCTCTGTTTTTCTATTCTTAATTTTTCCTTTCTAATTTTTTCTTTCTCACGTTCTTTTTCCTCAGCTAATCTAACTTTTTTAGATTCTAAAATAGGTGCTACCAAAGTATCGTGGCTAAGTTCGTACATAAATCCACCCGACGAATGTGGCTCTGTTCTAATCAGTCTGGTTTGCACAAGCTGATTCAACAGTTGTTTATTTATATTAAATGTTTTTATAGCCTGCCCTTCATATACGCTAAGTCTTCTTTTATCTTCCTCAAATATAAGAGCCTCCTCTACAAACACCCGAGCCAATGCTTGCTGTTGTTGTGGGAGTTTTAATATTTGTCTATCGTAGTAGTTCTCAAATATTTTACCCACACTTCCCAAATCGTTTGGCAATAATTGCAAAAGCAATCCTTTTGGTTTTTTGAGAATAATGTTTTCGCAAAACTCGCAAATAATTTGCAATTGAAAAGTCTCAATTTTTTGCTTATTATTTTTTGATAAAAAAGCTATTATTCTATTTAATGCTTGTTGCGAAAATGTAAATTTTGGAGAAATAAAATCCTGACTATCAATTGAAGCAGGTTTTGTTATTGCACTTATTCCTTGTTTGGCATTAAGAGCTTCTAATTCATAAGTTTTTTGCAGAATTTCAGGAAAATAATCTTTCATTTGATTCATTTGGCTCATCTTATCCGAACGAATAGAAAAAACCACCTTTATATTTAAGGGCTTGTATAATGCTCTAATTTCATCTTTTGTCAAAAAATCTTTTCTATTTTCTCTAATCAGTCTCCTTATATATTGAGGTACTCTTGTATTCATAATTTCCGAAAAAGCTTTTTTAAATTGTGTAATTTCTTTTTCGGGATATGTAAATAGTTCTTCAAACTGGTCGAACACAATTAAAAAAGCCGCTTTATTGGGCTGTTGCAATTGTAAGCTTTTTAAATAATACCAAAGATTTTCTAAAACCACAAGTTGTTCTTTTGTTACATTTTCAACCTTATCTTGCGAAAATTTTAATACTTTTTTCCAAATAAAATTATCAAAAACAACTTGTTCAAAAATATTATGTCTAAAAATATCAATAGGACTGTTGTTTGAATTTTCTGTCCACGCATTAAATCTTATATTAAGAGAAGCATACTCTTCTTCGTCCTCCAATTTAGGCAAAACACCAGCCTGCAATAGCGAGGTTTTTCCCAAACCGGATTTCCCATACAAAACAACTTCATTTTCAAGCATAATAAACTGAGAAAGATTTACTATGTCGTGGTCTCGTCCAAAAAACATTTTTTTATCAACTGCCGTAAATGGACGTGTACCAGGATATCTATATTTTTTTTCTATATTTTTCATAATTATTTTTTGTTTTACAAAAGGTATGGAAGCACCAAAGGTGCGAAATCAATAGCCTTGCCTGATAGGGCAAGGAGATATTAAAATTATTTTAAAAGCACCAAAAGTGCGAAATCAATAGCCTTGCCTGATAGGGCAAGGA
>JAOZTW010000771.1 GCA_029938985.1 Bacteroidales bacterium
AGATTGTTTTTAAAATTATCTAAGTTAGTAATTGTTTCTGTTGTTTCTGTTGTTTCTGTATCAAAAGAATAAGTTGTTATTGTGTATTTTGTTGTTTGTTGTTCTTTTGTGTTATTAGTATTGTTCTGTGTATCGTTATTAGTATTGTTTTGTGCATCGTTATTATCATTCTTTGGGTCTTCTTTTTTACCATTGTCTTTTTTCTCTGTTATTATTATTTTTTCACTATTATAAATAAAAATATAATCCGAAGTGTTTTTATAGTTTTCTGTTATCCATTTTTGTGCTTCTACTCTATTTTCTTTTTTTTCCGAAACTGTTATTTTTTCCATATTTTTATTATAAACCACAACTACATTGTCTTGAATATTATCATTTTTTAACTGTTCTTTTGTTGCATCATCGGTTTCTTCAAAATTAACATTATATTCTTTATCTGCTATATTATTTCCTATAAAAATAACAGCAATAACAATCACAAGAACAATAATAATAGAACTGAGTGCTATTATCAGAGCTTTCGGTTTTATTATGTTTTCTCTATGTTTTGTGTTCAACACCTTGTTTTGCTTTGCCACTGTTTGTTTTTCTAACAAAGGCTTTTCTTTTTTTAAAGGTTTGGTTATCTCTGTATTTTCACTGATAGACGATGTGGTAAAATAGCTTAACCAAGGCAAAATAGTGTTGCCTATTCTTATAATATCGGTTTTGCTTAACTTGGTTTCTTGTTCTATTAAATTACCGTTTACATAAGTGCCGTTGGCAGAGTTTAGGTCTATTACAGAGTAACTACCAGAGTCGTATTCTATAATTTGTAGGTGATAACGTGAAATTTTGCTATCATTAACAACAAGCTCGTTTTCCTCTTTGCCACGTCCTATATGTATTATTTTCATAATTTCTATTTTTTAATGTTTTTGCATTAGTATATAAACTGTCTGTCCAGCTTTAAGCCACACCAACAATTATTTCTTTTCGCCAGTTCGCTCATTTTTGGCAACGAGAGTTGCAGTAACAGAGCAGAGATAAATCGGCAACAATAGTTATAAGTTATTAAAAGCATTTTTTATGTCATTACTAAATGCCTCACAATTTTGATAGCGACTGTGGGCATTTTTATGTGTTGCTCGTTCTAATATTGCCTGAAATTTAAAATTTGCACCTGGATAAAAACTTGTTATACTTGGCAAAGGCGAATATAGTATTTTGTTAAAAAGTGCTTTTCGTCCGTTTTCGCTATAAAAAGGTAAATTGGCGGTTACCATAGCAAAAAGTGTGATGCCAAGCGAAAATATATCGCTGTGTTTATCAATATTGTGGCGTTTTATCTGCTCTGGACTCATATATGCTGGACTACCAGCTATTTTATCAATTTTTTTGGTATCCGAGAACTTTGAGGATATACCCATGTCCAAAAGTTTGATATAACCATTGGGAGTTATCATTATGTTGCTGGGCTTTATATCTAAATGCAGAATATTGTTGCGGTGCAGATACCCAATGGTATCTAAAAGTTGCAAAAACATGGGAACTAAATGCTCCTCGCTCATAGGTCCTGTTACGGTGCTTATATAGTTCTCCAAGTTTTTACCCTCTATAAATTCCATGATTAAAAAAAAAGCATTAGGCATTTCTACAAAATCAACCAAACGGGTTATGTTGGGGTGATTTAAGTAGAGATAGTGAGTAGCTTCTTCTTTAAATTTTTGTAAAACAAAAGAATTGCCTATGTGGCTCTTGTAAAGTTGCTTTATAGCAACAGGAAAACCACTTCGCAAATCAACGCCTAAAAAAACTTCAGCAGTGCCACCAGCATCTATCTTTCGCGAAACATGGTAATGAGGTATTTGAGGTAAAATCATAATTAGGTAGTGTTTATTGGGGTTTTTATTTCTTTTTGAAAGTGTATTTATTTCCTACTTGAATGTTGTTCAAATCATCATCGGTTTTGTATTTGAGTTTGTCAAAATAGATAGTAAGCGATTCTTTGGTGTCCTTTGCTTTTGCTTTGTATAAATACTTCCTATTATTTTCAATATATTCTCCATTTTTTATTTTTGTATATCTTTGATTTACAGGCTTAGGACATACAAAAGTGTAATTATAATCATTATTTTTTGTTGAACCGTCTATATTAATTTGTTTGCGTTCAATCTTTTTAATAGTTTGTGCTTTTGCGTATAATTTGTCATTGTAACATTTACTTGTTTCTGTTTTTTCTTTAAAAGCTCCTACAATTTTATCATCTAAAAGCACAAGGTAGTGTATGTTTTGGATTTCCTCATCATCTATTTTGTAGTTTTTAGTTTTATCAAGATTGTTTTTAAAATTATCTAAGTTAGTAATTGTTTCTGTTGTTTCTGTTGTTTTTGTATCAAAAGAATAAGTTGTTATTGTGTGTTTTGTTGTTTGTTGTTCTTTTGTGTTATTAGTATTGTTCTGTTCTTCTTTTTTTCCATTGTTCTGTTCTTCTTTTTTTCCATTGTTCTGTTCTTCTTTTTTTCCATTGTTCTGTTCTTCTTTTTTTCCATTGTTCTGTTCTTCTTTTTTTCCATTGTTCTGTTCTTCTTTTTTTCCATTGTTCTGTTCTTCTTTTTTTCCATTGTTCTGTTCTTCTTTTTTTCCATTGTTC
>JAOZTW010000772.1 GCA_029938985.1 Bacteroidales bacterium
TGTGAGAGGTGTACTGGCTACTATAAAGTAGTCAGCCGCCTACTCGATTATGGTTTTCAGTCTTTTATCACGACAAATTTTTGTTAAATAATTTTTAATTTTAGCCATATTTCCAAAATCTTTTTCTATATTTATTAAATTTGGATAATTGAAGAGTCTAATTACTTTCTTCTCTATTTGATAAGGTCGGTTAAATGCATCTTGTGGAATCTTAAAATAATTGGACAGTTTACGTATTGTATTTTTAGAAAATCTTTTTTTTATAATTTAAAATTACAGAAACTGTTTCTTTGCTTAAATCTAAAATTTTAGCAAGGTCATTAGATTTTAATTTATTTCGGTCATTAATACCTTTGTTAATTCAACCAGATTATAGTCGTCAAATAAATTATATTAGATATCTCATTTCTCTATCAACAAAGTTAATAAATCTATCTCATCATACTCATTGTTAATGTCTTAGAGTAACCAGTTACTTTTATCTCTACTAAATCATCTCCAGCAACTTGGTTTAATTCTTCTCTAAGAGCTTCTATTGCCTCTCTATAGTTATCACCTGTTGTAAATTCCATTTTTCTATTTTTTTTAAATTAAACTTAATATTTAAGTTTCAAATTTATAAAAAAAATATAGTAAAAAAAAACCATTATAAAATTCATAATTTATTTTTTTTTATTTTTGAAAACATCAGATAATCAGCATATAAAAAAATAAATACTTTTTTTTTAACTAATTCTAAGCTCAACACAAATTAAGATTCTTACTTATTTTTATGTAAAAAACTATCAATATTTTTTTTATTTAAAAATATTATTACATTTGTAATATTAAAACACTCATGAATTTTATTGTTTAAGATTGTTTAATCTTACAATTTTAATAATACATTTAGGAGTTTAGTTATTTTCAGATATTTAATACAAGAAATATCTAATTTTATTAATTTAATTTAAAATATTTATTATGGAACCATTTATTGGACAAATTTGCCTTTTCGGTTTTAATTATGCACCACAAGGCTGGGCAAAATGCGAAGGACAATTATTGAGTATTAGTGGCAATGAGAGTTTGTATTCCTTACTATCAACTACTTATGGAGGTAACGGAACAACTACTTTTGCCTTACCAGATTTAAGAGGGAGAGTGCCTATTGGAGAGGGACAAGGTTCTGGTTTATATCTTTATCAACATGCACAAAAGGGAGGTGTTGATAAAGCAAAACTAACTATACAACAAATGCCGGCACACGAACATGCTGTACAAACCTCATCCAAAGCTACAATTACAAATACAGTAGGTTGTAAAGATGGTGCTGGTGATACTGGTACACCTATTGGTAATTATGCAGCAAAAATTGAAAAAAAGAAAGGAGTTTATTTTGATGCATATAGTACAGATGCAAATGCTACCATGCATTCATCAGTATCAACTGTTGATGTTCCAATAAATTGTACAACAGGCAGTAATGGCGGTAATGAGTATCACTCAAATATGCAACCATTTTTAGCCATTGGATATTGCATTTGTGTGAAAGGATTGTATCCATCAAGAGATTAGATTGACATTCATTTTACTTCTAAAAAGCCTTCTCATTTTTATTATGAGGAGGCTTTTTTATTAAAACCGTCGGTAAGTAATCAGACAATCTCTAAATCATTATCCGAACCGTGATTTGCATGATTGAAAGATTACTTGATTTACGCAAAAAATAACCAAGTAGTCAAGAAAATCTTAAAAATCATGGTTCAGACAATTACAAACAAAAAAGAGCCTGCAAAATAATTGCAAGCCCTTTTAAATTCTTATTAAATACTATCTTACCCGAACAATGCTTACATAAGTTTCGTTTTCATTACCGGTTGCAGAATAACTGACATCATCCTGTTTAGCCTCTATTGTAATTGTTTGATTTGCAGTTAAAAATACTATGTCACTTACTGTAACGCGCTCAGTTCCACCATCCACATCAGTAGAACTTCCGTAAGAATAAATATTCGTTCCTGGTTTAACTATACGTATGTAAATACCAAATTGATTTGAAACATCAATTGTAACACATGCGTTTACTTGATAATAGCCGGTAACAGGTGCTGTAAATGTACCGTTTGTTGTGTTAAAAT
Source organism: Bacteroidales bacterium (assembly GCA_029938985.1). Taxonomy (GTDB): domain Bacteria; phylum Bacteroidota; class Bacteroidia; order Bacteroidales; family JAOZQN01; genus JAOZQN01. The sequence continues at coordinate 2,121 of JAOZTW010000772.1, forward strand.
CATTACCTGTATCAAAGCTTTCGGCATTAAATACAACTGTTGTCCATGAATTTTCTATTGACAGATTTCCGTTACGGTATGCTCTTACCACATCCGGAGTGCTACCGCCACCACTTGCATCTGCCCAAGAAGGCACTCCGCTTGCAAGAGTTAAAACTTGGTCGTCAGTGCCTTTTGCTAACCGTATCCAATTTGTACCGTTATTATACATTACATCACCAGCGGAGGCTGTTGCCATGCTTACATCAGTTAAATCATCTAATGCAGAAACTCCACCACCAGCGGCTGCTTCCCAAACACCAGCACCAGTACCGTCCGAAGTCCAAACTTGTCCGTTTGTTCCTGCACTGTTAATAAAAAAGCTACCGTTTTGAACTTTGGTAGCAGTTAAAGTACCGTCTGCTAAATCTGTTAAATTGGCATCAAAGGCTTGTACGTTTGTTCCTATCACTAAGCCAAGACTTGTTCTTGCGGTTGTAGCATTAAGCCCTGTTGATCCACCATCCCATTT
>JAOZTW010000773.1 GCA_029938985.1 Bacteroidales bacterium
TAATTCTAATATTTCAAAAAAGCCTTGAACTTGACACTCGTGAAAAACTCCCTTTTCTTATATCAAAAAAAAAGTTTACAATTTGTAAATAAAACATTGTACCACTGTAATAATGTGCTACTTAGTATTGTCATATTTGATATATATTATCAAAATTATTTTTTTATAGCTAAATTATTTATTTTTTAAAATAAAAAAACCTATTTTCGCAATTGTAAAATTATTAAATAACAACAACAAATAAAACACTTATGTTTTAAATTTGTAGTAATAATTAAAAATTTTAAATAATTAAAAATGAAACTATTAAAAGGTAAAACAGCAATTATTACAGGAGCAGGACGGGGAATAGGAAAAGCAATAGCCCAAAGGCTTGCCAACGAAGGAGCAAATTTAGCACTTACAGATTTAGTTGTAAGTGAAGAAGCAGAAAAATTTGCAGAAGAACTCAGTAAAACAGGCATAAAAGTAAAATATTATACGTCAGATGCAAGCAATTTTGAAGATTGCCACAATACAATTGATGATATTTTAAAAGATTTTGATAGAATAGATATACTTGTAAATAATGCAGGAATAACAAGAGACACTCTATTAATGCGAATGACTGAAGCTCAATGGGATTCAGTGTTGACCGTGAATTTAAAATCGGCTTTTAACATGACAAAGGCAGTTTTGAAAACAATGTTAAAACAAAGAAACGGTTCTATAATAAATATGAGTTCGGTAGTAGGTGTTAGTGGAAATGCTGGACAAGCAAACTACTCTGCCTCAAAAGCAGGCATGCTTGGTTTAACTAAATCAACAGCTAAAGAGCTGGGTGCGAGAAATATACGTTGCAATGCCATTGCACCAGGTTTTATTGAAACTGAAATGACTGCAAAACTAAGCGATGACATAAAAAAACAATGGGCAAAAACAATCCCACTCCGACGAGGTGGTACACCAGAAGACGTAGCAAAGGTTACTGTATTTTTGGGATCAGACCTATCGTCTTATGTTACAGGACAAGTAATAAATGTTTGTGGAGGCATGAATACATAAAATACGGTTGAAAAACAATGGAAATTCAATTGAAATTCCATTGTATTCAACTTTATAAATTTACAAAAAAATGAAACAAAAATATAGAAAATTTTTCAAAAATGCAATGCGAGGAGGTGTTGTTGATGCAGCTAAAGTTGAAATTAGAGGAAAAGTTATTGCAGGAAAATTAAATCTTAGAGAAAAACCGAGCTTACAATCAAAAGTTGTAGGTCAGGTGCGACGAAATAATTTATTGTTTATAATCAATAAGTTAGACGAATGGTATCAAATAACACATAAAAATAAAACAGCTTTTGTTTACAGTAAATATATTCAAATTATGAGAACAGAAATATTAGGAGTAATTACGGCGAGTGCATTAAATGTAAGAAGTCAGCCAAATACAGCAGGTAAAGTTTTAGGTAAAATTAGAAAAAACCAAGAAGTAAAAATCCTTAAACAATTAAACGATTGGCATCAAATAGAATTTAACGGTGCAGTGGGTTTTGTGTCTAACAAGTATGTGAAAATTCTTTCGGCAAAAGAAGCCGAGAAGAAGAAAGATACTCCCAAAAAAGGAGGTGATTATTTTTACCAAAGAGAAGATTTAGCGAAAGTAGCTTTAGCACCAAAAAAACAAATACCTGTACCTTCAAGAATGGGTAAAGAAAAAACAGCTGCTACTACTTGGAACAACTATGGTGGTCTAATTAAGACAATTAGCGATGAATTAGAAATAGAAGTAGAAAGTGCTTTGGCGGTACTATGTGTAGAAAGTGGCGGAAACGGTTTTAAAAACGGACGAATGACTATTCGCTTTGAAAATCACATTTTTTATATGTATTGGGGTAAGAAAAACGAAGAAAAATATAATACTTTTTTTGATTACAACAGAGATAAACGTAGAGAAGAGCATAAATACCGTTCTACTCCAGAAGGAGAATGGGTTAAAGGACACACAAGTCAAGATGTAGAATGGGAAACATTTGAATTTGCTCGCACAGTTTCGGAACGAGAAGCAATTTATTCTATCAGCATGGGAGCACCACAAATTATGGGTTTTAACTATAAATCAATTGGATATGCTTCTCCACAAGAAATGTTTAAATATTTTAATAAAGATATTCGCTATCATTTATTAGCATTATTTGATTTTTGCAAATACAAACCAGAACGTATAACATACTTACAAGAAAAAGATTTCTATAAATTTTCGGAACAATACAATGGTAAAACTGCACCAGGAAAATACGAAATAAGAATTAAAGAATATTACGACATTTTTAAAAATATTCTGTAAAACTTTTTAGAAATTTTGGGCGTTTTTCACGAGTATCAATTTCTTAGTTACTTTTGAAATATTAAAATACTCATTTACAAAGGTAAACTTTAATTCTAATATTTTAACAAATCTGCAAATAGCGGGTAGTCCCTACATAACAGTGTTGGTTAATAAAAAATAGGGCTATATTGCCAATATTACACAAAAAATAATTACTTATTTTAAATATGTAAAAAAGACACTTATTAAAATGTATTTACTTGAAATTCTTTTTATTATAGTTTTTTTGTCCCCATAGTGTCCCCTTTCTTTTATCATATAA
>JAOZTW010000774.1 GCA_029938985.1 Bacteroidales bacterium
GTTCTCTTGGTATTCTTCGGGAAAATTGATTATAAAATAAAGCTTTGAGAAATAATTCAACCCCAAAATCATTGTCAGTATCAATTCTTTTAGAATTATAAAAGAGAGTTTTTAAATCACTATTCATTTGCAATTTATCAAAAAGCTCTTTCCATTTCATTCTGCTTTTGGAAATAGTAGGAATACCATTAGATTTTAAAATGTCATTTAATTCATTTAAGTCTTTTTCTTTGCCAGCTTTTAATATTGGTAAACAGTTTTTTAATTCATTTTCCAGTTGAATAATTGCTTGTTTTATTTCTTCAATATTGCTTCTTGAAAATGGATTACTTGATTTTTTTCTTTTTTCCGCTAATAAATGAAATACTTGTGAGCGTAACCAATTTTTTTCACTGTCAATATTTATTAATGCTGATACTTTTGCTGTCCCTTGTCTGCTATCTGTAAAAGAAATATATTTGTGTCCGCTCCAAAGCATTTTTTCTGTAATTGGTTTTGCTTCGGGGGTCTGTTCTAAAATTATATCCGATAAAATACGGTTTGAAAAACTTGAAGATATGCGAAAGTGCATTGGGTTGTGAGTATTTGCTGCACAATGAGGACAAACTGCTTGACCATCTATTTCTACTCCAATAAATTCACCATTACTATCAATTTCTATACAAGCTTCTTTTGTTAAATTATATAAAATATCATTTGTATCTTCAACGCTTCTTATATATTTATTGTTTTTATTGTATTTTGCAATAAATAAATCTGATTTACTTGAAATAATACCTTCTTCATTTTCTTCATCTTCTTCGTTTTCAATATAAAAAGCATCTTGTGTAACTGTTGTGCCTAATTGAAAATATTCTTTTTTATCAGTATTGTTTAAATGCTTTTCTCCATACAACATATATTTTCCACAAGAACGACAAGCAACTAATTCTAATAATGGGAAACCACAAGAATTACATTCTTTACCTGCAATTGTAGTCATTGTACCAATAGAATTTAAAGGTCTTGCTTTACCGTGTTTTTTGCAATTTGGATTTGTGCAGACAAATACCCCACCAATTCCACGAGAAAAGAAATGACCACGAACAGGAAATAAAGCATTTTTATTTATTACTGTTTCTGATAATAAATCTATTAGATGTATCTGTTCTTCAAGTTTATTGATTTTGAATGGTTTTGCAATTTCAGAAACTTTTAAAGCTCCTGCATTTAAAAGTTTAGAACGCAAATTATGAATAGGCTGGAACTTTGCTCTATTATTAAAATCACTATTTTTTACATCTTGTAGAGTGCAATTTTTTATCGTAGGTTTTGGAACTTCTGTTAATATTTGTTTTCCTTTAATTATTTTTATTTCACTTTCTTGCTTTCCGCTTAAATTAGACATAAAACGTAATAAATCGGTATTGCTATCATTACCAACAGTAGCAGAAGTCGCAGCAAAACGAACATCTTTAATATCTACTTTAAAAGCATCTAATACTCTTCTTATCAACATTGCCATTTCTGTGGCTGTTGAACCTGTTAAAGTATGAGCTTCATCAAGTAAAATCCATCGGAGTTTCTCTTTTGAGTTTTTAAGTAAATCTACATCTTTATTCCTTACAAGTATATATTCCAACATTGTTGGATTTGTAAAAAGAATTTGAGGTGGTTCTTTTCTTATTAATTCTCTTGAAATAATCTCTGATTTTTTTTCTTTTTGATTGTTTACTTTATGGTATTCATCAGTATGACCATTATAAACAGCATACTTAATTCCACCTATACTTTTTGTCCACGCATCAATTCTTTTCTTTTGACTATTTATTAGGGCATTTAATGGATATAGAAAAATTGCATTTACTCCTGTTGAATTTCGACAGTTTTTATAAATATCGTATAAAACAGGTAACATAAAACATTCTGTTTTACCTGAGCCTGTCCCAGTAGTTACAACAATTGATTTTTTGTCATTAATTAATGTATCCCAACTTTCAATTTGATGTTTGTAAGGAAATCTATCTTTTGGGAATTTATATTCTTCATTTTTTACTCCATCAAGAGCATTTATGAAATTTTCGTCAAATATATTTGTTGAATTTTTAAATACATTATTAGATGCTTCCCAAGGAAATGTCGTTTGAAAAACAGGTTCTGCCAATAATTTCTCTTCTTTTTGTTGAAAAATATGTCTTAAATATTTTTGTGTTTCAATATCACCAGTTGCCCAAAGAGATAAGATAGCATCAGTTAAACGTTGTTCTGTATTTTTATAAAATTTTGTAAAATTCATATCAGATTATTTTTTTAATTTAGTTAAACAATATAGAATTGCTTTACCATACCAATCTGGTGCAATCCATTGACAATACTGTATATTTCTGCGAATTGTCTCTGTTTGTTCATCGTTTTTCCATATACTTTCATCTTTTCCTGTTATAGATAAAGCAACAGCTAACGGGGCTTTTAATAAGATTTTAACTAATCTTGTATCATACCTAACAGGTAATATTGGTTTGTATTTTTCTGGTATTTTGGGGCAAATCTCAGGCAATTCATTTATGACTTTTTCACCTAAATATTTTCTCATCTTAGTTGTCTCTGTGTTTAAATGAAAATTATCTATACTTTGTGTTACTCTGTTTA